>JAYUHT010000447.1:0-3876 GCA_043766725.1 Burkholderiales bacterium
GCGCCTCGCGACCCTGGATCACAAGCTTGCAACAGAGGTCGTGCCCGGCGGCAAGGCCTCGCTGGCCCTCATCTGATTGACCATGACTAAAACCAAAGACCAACTGCGCAGCGCGCGCTGGTTCGCCCCTGACGACTTTCGCAGCTTCGGCCACCGCTCGCGCGTCATGCAAATGGGCTATGCGCCGGTGGATTGGGTGGGCAAGCCGATCATCGCCATCGTCAACGCCTGGAGTGATGCCAACCAGTGCCACAGCCACTTCAAGCAGCGGGTTGATGATGTGAAGCGCGGCGTGTTGCAGGCCGGCGGTTTTCCACTGGAGCTGCCGGCCATTTCGCTGAGCGAAAGCCTGGTCAAGCCCACCACCATGCTGTACCGCAACTTCCTGGCGATGGAAACCGAAGAGCTGCTGCGCAGCCACCCGGTGGATGGTGCCGTGCTGATGGGCGGCTGCGACAAGACCACGCCGGGCCTGGTGATGGGCGCACTGAGCATGGGCCTGCCGTTCATCTACCTGCCCGCCGGCCCCATGCTGCGCGGCAACTGGAAGGGCCAGGTGCTGGGCTCTGGGTCAGATGCCTTCAAGTACTGGGACGAACGCCGCGCCGGCCGCTTGAGCACGCAAGCCTGGCAGGAAATGGAAGCCGGCATCGCGCGCAGCCACGGCACCTGCATGACCATGGGCACCGCCGCCACCATGATGGGCATTGCCGAGGCCTGCGGCTTCGCGCTGCCTGGCGCCAGCAGCATCCCGGCGGCCGACGCCAACCACCCGCGCATGAGCGCCGAATGCGGCCGCCGCGCGGTGGCCATGGTGTGGGAAGACCTCACGCCGGCGCGCATGCTCACCCGCGCCAACTTCCTGAACGGCATCGCCTGCGCCATGGCCATGGGCTGCAGCACCAACGCCATCATTCATTTGATCGCCATGAGCCGGCGCGCCGGCCATGCCGTCACCCTCGATGATTTCGACGCCGCCAGCCGCAGCGTGCCCGTCATCGCCAACATACGGCCCAGCGGCGAGCAATACCTGATGGAAGACTTCTTCTACGCCGGTGGCCTGCCCGCGCTGCTGGAACGCATTCGCGGCCACCTCGATGCGAGCGCGCGCACGGTGAACGGCCGCACGCTGGGCGAGAACATCGCCGGCGCCGAGGTTTACAACGCCGATGTGATCCGCCCGCTGGACAACCCGATCTACGCCGAAGGCGCACTGGCCGTGCTGCGCGGCAACCTGGCGCCCGGCGGCGTGGTCATCAAACCCAGCGCCTGCGCGCCACACCTGCTGCAACACACCGGCCGCGCGCTGGTGTTCGACGACTACCCGGCGCTGAAGGCGGCGGTGGATGACCCAAAGTTAGACGTGACTGGCGACGACATCCTGGTGCTGCGCAACGCCGGCCCGCAGGGTGCCGGCATGCCCGAATGGGGCATGCTGCCCATCCCCACCAAGCTCTTGAAGCAAGGCGTGACCGATATGCTGCGCCTGAGCGATGCGCGCATGAGTGGCACCAGCTACGGCGGCTGCTTGCTGCACTGCTCACCCGAGGCCTTTGTGGGCGGGCCGCTGGCGCTGGTGAAGACGGGCGACACGATCAGCGTGGATGTGCCCGCGCGGCGCATCCACCTGAACGTGAGCGACGAAGAACTGGCCGTGCGCCGCGCCGCCTGGGTGGCACCGCCACCGCGCTACGCGCGCGGCTACGGCTGGCTGTTCGGCCGCCACATCCTGCAAGCCAACGAAGGCTGCGACTTCGATTTTCTTGAAACCAGCTTCGGCGCGCCGGTGCCCGAGCCGGTGATTTACTGAATCGCTCGTTCAAGGGGAACCACCATGCGCCAACGCCGCCAATTTCTACAAACCACCGCGGCCCTGGCCACGGCCGGCCTGGGGCTGCCGGCCTGGGCGGCCTGGCCCAGCCAGCCCTTGAAGATCATCGTGCCCTTTCCGCCGGGCGGCACGTCGGACGTGATCGCACGGCTCATCAGCAAACCGCTGGGCGACCTGCTCAACACAAACGTTATTGTTGAAAACAAGACCGGCGCCAACGGCGCCATCGGCGCGGCGGCGGTGGCCACCGCGACGGATGACCACACCATGCTGCTGTCAGACATGAGCTCCCTGGCCATCAATGCGGTCATGTCCAAGGACATGGCCTATAGACCTGAGCAACTGCGCGGCGCCACCCTGCTGGCCTATTCGCCGCACATCCTGGCCGCAACGCCCAGCCTGCCGTTCAATACCGTGGCCGAAATGGTGGCCTACTCCAAAACCAAGCCCATCAATGCGGCCTCATCGGGCATCGGCTCGGCCAACCACCTGGGCATCGTCGAGATCGCTCTGGCCACGGGCATGAAGTGGCAGCACGTGCCGTTTCGCGGCGGTGCGCAGTCCATTGCCGATGTGGCCGCGGGCAACACGCAGATCGTGCTCAACGGCATGCTGGCCACGTTGCCGCTGGTGCAGGCCGGGCGGCTGAAACTGATCGGCATTTCCAAACGCAGCCGCATGGCACTGCTGGCCAACGCTCCGACGCTTGCCGAGCAGGGCGTGAAGGACTTCGAGTCCGGCACCTACCAAGGCATCGCGGTTCCCGCCACGATGCCCAAGGCGGTGGCCGAGCGGCTGGCTGCGGCGCTCATTCAAGTCATCCGCGCACCCGACCTGCGCGCCCGAATGGCGGCCGCCGGCGCCGAGGTGATGACCTCCTCACCCAACGAAACCAGCGAGTTCCTGGCGGCTGAAGCCAAACGTTGGGCCGGCGTGATCCAGCGCGCGGGGGCGCAGCTTGAGGGGAATGCCTGAAGGGCTTGATGCTGTCCAAGCCATGGCCGAGCCTGAAGCGCTGCTGCTGGCACAGCGCATCGCGCCGCTGCTCGAAGGCCTGGCGTGGGCGATCGGGGGCAGCGTGCTGTTGCACCACCTGGGTATCGAGCCCACGCCGAATGACCTGGACATCGTTGTCACCGAGGCGCATTTCGCTGCGGCAATGGCCCGGCTTCAACCCATGGCCGGCACCAGCCACCGGCCAGCAGGTGATGGCCTGATGTCAACCCACTTCGCGCGCCTTGGTACAGGCACCGACACCGCCATCGACGTGATGGCAGGCATCGCCGCGCACACCGCCCATGGCACCGTTCGCTGGCACTTTGACCCCACCCGGGTGCGCCATGAAAACGGCCTGCCCTGGATGCTGGCGCAAGACTGGCTTGTGCTGTACCGCCTGTTCAATCGCCCGGCCAGGGTGGCGCAGTTGTCTTCATTCCTGACCCAGCCTCATCTCAAACATTAACTTCTCAAGCCCAGCCATGACCGCACTCCAACCCGCCACCCGCGAACAACTCATGCGCGTGAGCACCGCCACCCTGTGCACCGCGCTGTTCAAGCGCGGCCTGCGCAGCCAGTTCATCCAGAACGTGCACCCGCTCAACCCCGGCCTGCCCAACATGGTGGGGCCGGCCTACACGCTGCGCTACATGCCGGCGCGCGAAGACCTGAACACGATCAACGTCTTTCAAGACCGCGCCCACCCACAGCGCAAGGCGGTGGAGGAATGCCCGCCAGGCGCGGTGTTGGTGATCGACAGCCGCAAGGATGCGCGTGCCGCCAGCGCCGGCGGCATCCTGGTCAGCCGGCTGATGCAGCGCGGCGTGGCCGGCGTGGTCACCGACGGCGGCTTTCGTGATTCGCCCGAGATCGCCAAGCTGCCCTTTCCGGCCTACCACCAGCGGCCCAGCGCGCCCACCAACCTCACCATTCACCAGGCCATTGCCATCAACGAACCCATCGGCTGCGGCGACGCGCCCGTGTTCCCCGGCGACGTGGTCGTGGGCGATGCCGAAGGCGTGGTCGTGATCCCGGCGCACCTGGCCGGC
>JAYUHT010000448.1:0-3872 GCA_043766725.1 Burkholderiales bacterium
GGCGCCATCTGGCGCCAGACGGCGGGTCCCCTTCAGTTTTCCACGTTAGGAGATTCACATGCACTCAACCACCACGGTCATTTCGTCGGACAGGGTCGAAGGCACCTCGGTCTACAACAGCATGGGCGACAAGCTCGGCTCGATCGATGACCTGATGATCGACAAGCACTCAGGGCAGGTGCGCTACGCCGTGCTCGAATTCGGCGGCTTCCTGGGCATGGGCACCGATCGGTACCCCTTGCCTTGGTCGATGCTGAAGTACGACACGACGCAGGATGGCTATGTGGTTCCGCTGGACAAGAAAACGCTAGAGGGCGCGCCAAGCTATCAAGATGGCGACGAGCCGGCCTACACCGACGACTACGGCCGCAAGGTGCACGACTACTACGGCGTGGGCTGGTTCTGAACCGTTTGCCGCGGCTGCGGCTGCGGCTTCTCACGCAGCCACGTGCCGGCCGGCTGCTGACGCGCTTGCAGAGGCGAGCAGGCGGCCGACATCTCGCGTGTGCTCAGCGCGCAGTCATCGAAGCTCCTGCGCGCCGAGAAGTTGGGTTTACTGCAAATTGTTCCGGCGCTGCAAGAGCGCGCCCGTCATTCGACGGTCACGCTCTTGGCGAGATTTCTGGGCGTGCGCCTTAACTTCGCCGGCGCGAAGTTAGCCCCGCCGCAAGCCGCGCAATCTGGAGTGCCGAAGGCGCTGGGCGCTATCGCGCTCCGAAGAGTGTCACGGTCATTCGACCGTGACACTCTTCGCCAGATTGCGCGGCTTGTCCACATCCGTGCCCCGTGCGCAGGCGGTGTGATAGGCCAGCAATTGCAACGGCACCACATGCAGGATGGGTGACAGGGCGCCATAGTGCTCGGGCATGCGGATGACGTGCACCCCGGGCTCGCTTTGGATGCGCGTGTCGTCGTCAGCAAAGACGAACAGCTCGCCGCCACGGGCGCGCACTTCCTGCAAGTTGCTCTTGAGTTTGTCGACCAGCGCGTCGTTCGGCGCCACGGTCACCACCGGCATGGCGGCGGTCACCAGGGCCAACGGGCCGTGCTTCAGCTCGCCGGCGGGGTAGGCCTCGGCGTGGATGTAGCTGATCTCCTTCAGCTTCAACGCGCCCTCCAGCGCGATCGGGTAATGCAGCCCGCGGCCCAGGAAGAGGGCGTTTTCCTTGCGCGCGAACTCCTCGCTCCAGGCAATGACCTGCGGCTCCAGCGCCAACACGGCCTGCACCGCCACCGGCAGGTGGCGCAAGGCCTTCAGGTGCGCGGCCTCTTGCTCCGCGCTCAAACGGCCGCGCACTTGCGCTAACGCCAAGGTCAACAGGAACAGGCCGACGAGCTGGGTGGTGAAGGCCTTGGTGCTGGCCACGCCCACTTCAACCCCGGCGCGGGTGATGTAGGCGAAGCGGCATTCACGCACCATGGCACTGGTGGCCACATTGCAGATGGTGAGCGTGTGCGCCATGCCCTGTGCACGCGCATGTTTGAGCGCGGCCAGGGTGTCGGCGGTTTCGCCGCTTTGGCTGATGGTCACCACCAGCGTGCGCGGGTTGGGCACGCTGTCGCGGTAACGGTATTCGCTGGCGATTTCCACCGACGTGGGAATGCCGGCGATGGCCTCAAGCCAGAACTTGGCGGTGGAGCCCGAATAAAAGCTGGTGCCGCAGGCCAGGATCAACACCTGGTCTACTTCCTTGAAGACCTTGTACGCGCCGTCGCCAAACAGCTCGGGCGAAATGCCGGCCACGGCGTCCAGCGTGTCGGCAATCGCCTTGGGTTGCTCGAAGATTTCTTTTTGCATGTAGTGCCGGTAGGGCCCGAGTTCGGCCGCGCCGCTGTGCGCCTGCACGGTGCGCACGGCGCGCTGCACGGGCTGGTAGCCCCCTTCGGGGGTGCGGGCGCTGATCCAGGTCTTGCCCAGTTGCACATCGACCACATCGCCTTCTTCCAGGTAAGTGATCTGATCCGTTACCCCGGCCAGGGCCATGGCGTCGCTGGCCAGGAAGTTCTCGCCCTGGCCAATGCCCAGGATCAAGGGCGAGCCTTCGCGCGCGCCCACCACGCGCTGCGGCTCGTCACGGCAAAACACGGCGATCGCGTAGGCGCCGCGCAGCCGCAGGGTGGCACGCTGCACGGCGTCGAACAGGTCGCCGTCGTACAGGTGGTTGATGAGGTGGGCAATGACTTCGGTGTCAGTCTGGCTGGTGAATTCGAAACCCTTGCCCTGGAGTTCGGCGCGCAGTTCGTCGTGGTTTTCGATGATGCCGTTGTGCACCAGGGCGATGCGCTGGTTCGAGAAGTGCGGGTGCGCGTTGCGCACCGCCGGCACGCCGTGCGTGGCCCACCGGGTGTGGGCGATGCCGGTGCCGGCGTTGATGTGATCAGCATCGACCTGCTTCTGCAACTCGGCCACCCGCGCCGTGCTACGCGCGCGTTTCAACTCGCCACCCTGGTGCACGGCAACGCCGCAGCTGTCGTAGCCGCGGTACTCCAGCCGCTTCAGGCCTTCAATGAGGATGGGAACGATGTTGCGGGTGCTGACGGCGCCGACGATGCCACACATGGTTTTGCCTGACTGAGGTACTGGGGAGGCGCGATGCTAGTGATCAAGGCGTGATCAATGGGTTCAAAAACATCACGACAATGGAATATATGGTCGTTCATAATTCACGGGTCGACAAAAACGCCAATAGAACCTAAGTAAGTGGCTGAAAATTTCGCCAACAAGTTCGAACTTGATCGCACAGACCTGCGGCTGCTTGAGCTATTGCAGCGCAATGCAGCGCTGTCGAATCTGGAGCTGGCCGCCGCGGTGCACACCTCGCCGGCCACCTGTTTGCGCCGGGTGCGCCGCCTGGTGGAAGCGGGCGTGATCGAGCGCCGGGTGGCGCTGCTGTCGAGCGACAAGCTCGGCCACGGCCTGACGGCGCTGGTGGAGATCACGCTCGACCGCCAGGGCGACGAGCACCAACAAGCCTTCGTGGCCCGCTGCGTGGCCGAGCCCGCGGTGCAACAGTGCTACCGCGTCTCGCCCGGGCCTGATGTGATGCTGGTGGTGTGGTGCGCCGACATGCCGGCCTACCAGGCCTTGGTGCAGCGCCTGTTCACGCAAGATGCGAACGTGCGCCTGGTGAAAGCTTTCTTCAGCGTGCAGCGCGCCAAGTTCGAGCCTGCCATCGGCTTGCCGGCGCCGCGTTAACCGGGCGTTGAAGAGGATCTCAGGATCACCAACCCCTTGAGGTAAGCGCCCTCAGGGAACAGCAGCGTGCTGGGGTGGTCGCAGGCGGCTTCCAGGCGGTGCAGGATGGCGCCGTCAACTTCCGCATCTATCGCCGCGCCGGCCACGATCTTGTGGAACAGGTCGGGGCTGATGCCGCCCGAGCACGAGAACGTGAACAACAGCCCGCCCGGGCGCAGCGCCTGCAACGCCAGGCGGTTGATGTCTTTGTAGGCACGTGAAGCGCGCTCGGCGCTGGCCGCGTTGGGCGCGAACTTGGGCGGGTCGAGCACGATGGCATCGAAGCTGCGGCCCCCCGCCAGCATGGCGCGCAGCGTCTTGTTCACATCAGCATCCAGGAATTCATGCGCCGCGGCATCAAAGCCGTTGCCGGCCACATGGGCGCGCGCTGCGGCCAGCGCCGGGGCCGATGAATCGACGCTGGTCACGCGCTTGGCGCCGCCGGCCAACGCGGCCAGCGTGAAGCCGCCGGTGTAGCAGTAGGCGTTTAACACCTCGGTGCAGCCGAACTGGCGCACCAGCTTGGCAAACAGGGCGCGGTTGTCGCGCTGGTCGAGGTAGTGGCCGGTCTTGTGGCCTTGTGCCACGTCAACCTGCATCTGCCAGCCGTGCTCGTGCATGGGCACCACGGTGGGCC
>JAYUHT010000449.1:0-10229 GCA_043766725.1 Burkholderiales bacterium
TGGGGCACAGCGTGAGCGTTTCAAATTCCAGGAACTCACCGAACGTGCCCGCCTCGCGTGTGACGGCCGGCTGATTCAACACCAGGTTCTCGATGCGCACGCCCCACAGCCCGGGCCGGTACACGCCGGGCTCGATGCTGGTGATCATGCCCGGCTGCATCGCCATGTGCGGTTCGGCCACCGCCTTGCTGATCGACTGCGGGCCTTCATGCACATTCAGAAAGTAACCCACGCCGTGGCCGGTGCCATGGCCGAAGTCGATGCCCTGCGCCCACAGCGGCGCGCGGGCGATCGAGTCGAGCATGGGCGAAGGCGTGCCGCGCGGAAAGCGCGCGCGGCTCAAGGCCATGGTGCCTTTCAACACCAGCGTGTAGTCGCGCTGCATGGCCGCACTCACCGTGCCGATGGGCCAGACGCGGGTGATGTCGGTGGTGCCGCCCAGGTACTGGCCGCCACTGTCGATGAGCAGCAGGCCGTTGCCTTCGATCACCGCATGCGAACGCTCGGTGGCGCGGTAATGCGGCATCGCGCCGTTGGCATTGAACGCGGCGATGGTGGAAAAGCTCAAGCCCACGAAGCTCGCGCGCTGGCTGCGCTGGAACGTTAGTTTTTCGTCGATGGTCAATTCGGTGATGCGCTCGCCGCGGGCCTGCGCGGCCTCGAACCAGGCATAGAACTCGCACATCGCCGCACCGTCTTGCGCCATCGCTTGCCGCACATGCGCGGCTTCTTCAGCCGTCTTGCGGCTTTTCATCAAGGTGCTGGGGTTGATGGCCTCAATGACCGTGCAGCCCGCGCCCACCTTGCTGCGCAGGCCGTGGGTGATGCGCCGCGGGTCGATGAGCAAGCGCGCACCGGTGCCCAGCGCAGCCAGGGCATTCGCCGCATCGGCGTAGTGCGCAAGCTGCACGGCATCGGCCGCCAGTCGCGCTTCGAGGGCGGCGCTCACCTTGCCCGCGCCCACGAACAGCACAGCGCCGGTCAGGTCGAGCAGCAGGTGGCCCATGAACACCGGGTTGTAGGCCACGTCGCTGCCGCGCAGGTTGGTCAACCACGCCAGGTCGTCCACCGTGGAAATGAAATGGTGCGTGGCGCCCAGCGCGGCCATGGCCTCACGCACCGCCGCCAGCTTGGCCGCACGCGCCAGCGGCGCATGCGGGGCGAGGTGTTCGACCACCGGCTCCGTGGGCAGGCCAGGGCGTTCGGGCCAAATCGCGCTGAGCACATCCACATCGGTGCGCAGGGCGACGCCGGCCGCATCCGACGCCGCTTTCAAGGCCACGGCCGCGCTCAGGCTGAGCACATCGCCATCCACCGCCACCGTTTGCCCGCGTTGCACTTCACGCGCCAGCCATTCCACATGGGCCGTGGACTGCCCGGTGGCGATCTTCACCAGCTCGATGCCCGTGCCATCCAGTTCGGCCTCGGCCTGGCCCCAATAGCGGCTGTCAGCGAACAGCAGCGCGCGCTGCGCCGTGACGACTAACGTTCCCATCGAGCCGGTGAAGCCCGACAGCCACTCACGCCCCTGCCAGCGTTGGGGCAGGTATTCAGACAGGTGCGGGTCGCTGGTGGGCACCAGCACGGCCTGGAAGTGCTCGCGGGCGAGCCAGTCACGCAATTGGCTCAGGCGCAGGCGGATCGGGGAGGTTCGGGTGTCCATCGCGGTGGCTTTCAGCGGGGGGGAGCGGGGATTTTAGGCAGGTGCGCTGGCTATCGCAGCTCAGACGAAATGCCCTTGATCGGCGCGGCTACGCCACATCAGCGGGCACTGCTGCGCGGTGGGCTATCCACATATGCACGACGCCATGCCCGGGGCACAATGCTTCGGTCGCCGTCCAACCCCATGAGCAGGTTCAATCGTGGCTAGCTCCGAACAGCTCAAAGCACTCATCAAGTCACACATCAGTCGCGACGACGGGCATTTCTACTCCGTCGCGATGCAGGTTGCTGCGCATGAAGCCAAGCTGGGCCACGGCAAGCTGGCGGAAGAATTGCGCGACATGATCGACGCGGGCAAGACCCGCCTGAGTCAAGATGCTTCCGGCAAGCTGGTGCCCATAGCCAGTGCGCTGAGCCGCGCAAACAAGCCACGGGGCGAGCTTGCCAATCTGCTGACCGTGACGCACCCAGCCAATCGCCTGAGTGACATGGTGCTGGATGACTTGGCCGCCAAGCAGCTTGCTCGCATCATCAAAGAGCAACGCCTTCTGGTCCGCATTAAAGAGCATGGGCTGTCCCCGCGCCGAAAGCTTCTGCTGGTTGGCCCGCCGGGAACCGGCAAGACCATGACGGCTTCCGCCTTGGCTGGTGAATTGGGTATCCCGTTGTTTTTGGTACGTCTCGATTCGCTGATTACGAAATTCATGGGTGAGACGGCTGCCAAGCTGCGGCAAGTCTTTGACGCCATTGCTGATCTTCGCGGTGTCTACTTCTTCGATGAATTTGATGCCATCGGTTCGCATCGTGGTGCGGCCAATGACGTGGGCGAGATTCGGCGCGTGCTCAATAGCTTTCTTCAGATGATTGAGCATGACCAGTCGAACAGTCTCATCATCGCGGCGACTAACCATCCAGAAGCCTTAGACAACGCCTTGTTCCGGCGCTTCGATGACGTGGTGGAGTACCACCTGCCTACGCCAACGCAGGCGCTCGATCTGATCGGGTCGCGTTTGGGGAGCTTTGCTCCCAAGCCTTTTAAGAAGGACGGGCTGGTTGAGCAGGCACGTGGGTTGAGCTACGCTGAAATTTGCCGTGCTGTTGACGAGTCCATCAAGGAAGCGATCATGCATGACCAAACCAAAGTGCAGCGGGTCGAGCTGGGGCGCGCGTTAGAGGAGCGCCGCCTCATCAGTGGAAAGCTGACCCGGAACAACAAGCACACGTCAAACCATGCCGGAACAAGCTCAAGATAAGCGCCCGCACCTTGTACTGACGAACACATCCAAGGCACAGCCCTTCACGGCTCCGTCAGCCGGTGGCGGGGGAGCGCCCGAAGTGCCCCAGCCTGACCGAGCCCAGCATGGTGCTAGGCTTCAAGCCCAATTGAGGGCACTCCTGCCAGTTGCTCAGCAAGCGGCCGAAGCACAAAAGGAGCAAGGACTTCAGAGCGGCTTGGGGTTACAAATCCAGTTCGTCGGCATGCCAAATGTGGAACTCGCATTTGAAAGCCTCGGGAATGAACGCAATCGCGATCCGGCCAAACAGATCGAAGTCTTGAGTGTTCGAACCGATGGCAACACCATGGTTGCCAACGTCTATGTGCCCGACGGCAAACTTGACCACTTTGAAAAATACATCGCTGAGTATCTGGCTGCCAAGAAGAACAAAAATGACGACCTGATCGACCACGGAACCCTGCTCAACGCAATCTCATCCATCCGCAGTGCGGAACTCCGGGCACTCTGGACGGATGAACCAGAATTGCTGCCCCAGGACGTGACTGAGCAGTTCTGGTGGGAAGTTTGGTTGCCCGTTCGTGGGCAGCGAAACGAAGTGGTTGAGGATTTTCGCAAGCTCGCAACCTTGGCTGAATGCCAGGTCAGCGCACACCAGATCAACTTTCCGGAACGTACCGTCGTTCTGATGTTCGGGTCGCAGCGGCAGCTCTCAACTTCCGTCATGACCCTGAACTGCGTGGCAGAACTTCGCCGCGCCAAGGAGACCGCCGAGTTCTTCGTCGGTATGACCCCGCCCGAGCAGCAGCAGTGGGTCGACGAGGCGTTGGCTCGCTTGACTGTGGCACCGGAAGGCGATGCAACACCCCGTGTTTGCCTTTTGGATTCAGGTGTGAATCGAGGGCATCCACTTTTGGCCCCCTTTCTCGCCTCCACAGACCTGCACTCGGTTGATCCTGCATGGGGTGTAGATGACACCGCAAATCACGGTTCCGGCCTTGCTGGACTGATGGCGCTTGGTGACCTGTCTAATGCGCTGGAAACTGATGACCCGGTTGTGGTTCGTCATCGTTTGGAATCTGTGAAGCTGACCCCTGTGCAGGGTGCGAACGATGGCGACGCCAAACACCATGGTTACCTATTTGCTGAGGCCGTTGCCCGCCCCGAAGTTGCTGCGCCCAAGCGTCCGCGTGTCTTCACCTCCGCAGTGACTTCTAGCGATGACCGGGACCGTGGCCGTCCGTCCGCATGGTCTTCGACCGTGGATCGCCTTGCCGCTGACTACGATGGCAATGGTCAATTTCCGCGTCTATTTGTTTTGTGCGCGGGCAATACTGAAGATCAACAGTCGTGGCGTGCCTACCCTGAGAGCCTGAGTACTAACGGCATCCGCGACCCCGGCCAAGCGTGGAACGCGATTACGGTGGGTGCCTTTACCGAGAAGGTGCAGATTACAGAAGGCGATGCCCAAGGTTTCACACCCATTGCGCCCAGTGGTGGGCTCAGCCCTTACACCCGCACGTCGGCGAAATGGAGTAGCGCTTGGCCATTGAAGCCAGAGGTGGTCTTGGAGGGTGGCAATGCTGGCAAGGATGCATTGGGTGCCGTTGGCATCTCCAGCCTTCATCTGCTGACAACCAACAACATGCCGATTGAACGCCTATTCGCTACGACCAATGCGACCAGTGCTGCGTCGGCATTGGAAGCGCGTATGGCAGGGCAATTGATGGCGGCGTACCCCGCGCTCCGCCCCGAGACCATCCGTGCGCTGATCGTGCATTCAGCAGAATGGACAGACGCCATGCGGGCGGCCTACTTACCTATCACCAGGTCAGCCACCAAGACCGACCATGTGAACCTGATTCGGCATTGCGGCTGGGGTGCGCCGCAATTGGATCGGGCGTTGTGGAGCGCCGGCAACTCGCTGACCTTGGTGGTTGAAGACAAAGTGCATCCGTACCAGAAGGTCAAAGGCAAGGGCGTGGTCAGCAAAGACATGAATCTTCATTCGCTGCCCTGGCCGAAGGAGCAATTGCAGGCACTTCCGCCCGACTCCAAGATGGAGTTGCGAATAACCTTGTCGTACTTCATCGAGCCGAATCCTTCAGCTCGCGGCACTTCGTCCAGGTTTCACTACCCGTCTCATCGTCTTCGCTTTGATGTTCAACGCTCGCTGGACGCAACGACTGAAGACTTTGTGGCCCGTATCAATGCGGCCGCCGAGCGTGACGACGATGGCGACCCGATTGACCCCAAAGACCCCGACTGGATTTTGGGCGATCGGCAGCGTCATCGAGGGTCGTTGCACCAGGACATCTGGCAAGGCAGCGCGGCCGAGCTGGCGAGTCGGGGGTTTATTGCTGTGTACCCGGCCAAGGGCTGGTGGCGCACACGCCAAGCCCAAGAACGCTACGACCTACCGGCACGCTACAGCCTCATCGTCTCCATTCGTACCCCAGAGACGAACGTGGACCTCTACACCCCAATTGCTCAACAGGTCGCCGCGCAAGCAGCTGTGCCGGTTGTCGTGAACACCTGATTGCCCCTTGATGGACTACGGCTCCGGATAACCAATTTGGATTCGCGCAAGACAGCTCGACACCCAAAGCATCCCTGTCTTGGGCGCCTGAGCGCACGCTGCTCGTCGCCAAGGCCAACGGGCCTGGGACTCCTCACATCGCGCGCCCATGCATCCCAACACAGCGCGCTGCGGGCGCCGCCCTGGTGAAATATCCGGGCTAGCAAAGTTGAGCCTCAGCGCTCTTCCGGCGCAAGGCCTTTGATCGGGCCGGCGAAAACCGCATGCGCCGCCGTATCCACCGGCCGGTGCTTCACCTTCTCACTGGCCGCGTACTTGCCCAGGAAGTTATCACCCCTCCAGTTGCGCGCCGGCCGCACCGGCCTGGGTACGAAACCACCGCCGCAGTTGGGGCAGACGTTGCCGAGCACCGCTTCCACGCAATTGGCGCAGAAGGTGCACTCGAACGAGCAGATGCGGGCCTCGGTGGCGGCCGGCGGCAAGGCACGGTTGCAGTGTTCGCAGCTTGGGCGCAGTTCAAGCACGCTGGCTCCTTGAGAGTTGCGAATCAGAGATCGGTGCGCAACGCCCAGACCTCCGGGAACAACACCACATCCAGCATCTTGCGCAGGTAACCCACGCCGCTGGTGCCGCCGGTGCCGGGCTTGAAGCCGATGATGCGTTCCACGGTGGTGACATGGCGGAAGCGCCAGAGGCGGAAGGCGTCTTCCAGGTCGGTGAGTTCCTCGCCCAACTGGTAGAGCTGCCAATGCGTGTCGGGTGCGCGGTACACCTGCAACCACGCGGCTTCCACTTCGGCGTTGGCGGCATAGGGCGCGCGCCAGTCGCGCTGCGTGTGGCTGGCCGGCACGGGTAGGCCCCGGCGCGCCAGCAGGCGCAGGGCTTCGTCGTACAGCGAAGGCGCTTCGAACGCGGCCGTCACTTCAGCCAAGTGCTGCGGCCGGCCGGCGTGCGGCTGCAACATGGCCGCATTCTTGTTGCCCAGGCTGAACTCGATGCAGCGGTATTGCCAGCTCTGGAAGCCGCTGCTGCTGCCCAGGTAAGGGCGGATGGCGCTGTACTCGGGCGGCGTCATGGTGGCCAGCACATCCCACGCATGAACCAACTGCTCCATGATTTTCGAAACGCGCGCCAGCATCTTGAACGCCGGGTTGAGCTGGTCTTGCGCAACGTGGCGAATGGCCGCACGCAGCTCATGCAGCATGAGCTTCATCCACAGCTCGCTGCTTTGGTGCTGCACGATGAACAGCAGCTCGTTGTGGTCAGGCGAGAGTGGGTGTTGGGCGCCCAGCACTTCATCTAGATGCAGGTAGTCGCTGTAGTTCACACGCAAGCTCCTGTTAGATCATCAAGGCCGCCAGGTGGCGAAGGTGCCGCCGCTGCGCGCCAGCTCAAGCAGCAGCGGCGCCGGTTCCCACCATGCGCCATGCTTTTCGTGCAGGCGCTGCACAGTTTGCGCCACTTCGGCCAAGCCGATGCGATCAGCCATGAACATCGGCCCGCCCTGCGCGGCGGGGAAGCCGTAGCCGGTGAGCATCACCAGGTCGATGTCGCTGGCGCGTTGCGCAATACCTTTTTCCAGTAGCCGCGCGCCTTCGTTCACCATGCTGTAGATGCAGCGCTCAAGAATTTCGTCCACGGTGATCACGCGCCGCGTGATGCCCAGCCGCGCCGACTCGGTTTGAATGAAATCTTCCACCACGGCGTCGCGCTGCGGCTTGCGGTGGCCGGCTTCGTAGCGGTACCAGCCGGCGCCACTTTTCTGCCCGTTGCGGCCCATTTCAACCAGCTTCAGGATCAGGTCGCTCCAGCGGCCGTCTGGCGCGCGCGTGGCCACTTGCGCCTTGCGCGTTTGGTAGCCCACGTCGGTGCCGGCCAGGTCTTGAACGGCAAACACGCCCATGGCGTAGCCGATGCCGGTGAGTGCCGCATCCACCTCGTGCGGCAAGGCGCCGTCTTCCACCAGGAAGTGCGCCTCGCGGTGCGATTGGCGGAACAGTGCATTGCCGATGAAGCCCGGGTAGACGCGCGCCAGCACCGCGCTCTTGCCGATGCGCGGGCCCAGCGCCATGAGCGTGGCGACGACATCGGGCGCGGTGGCGTTGGCACGCACCACTTCCAGCAGGCGCATCACATGCGCGGGGCTGAAGAAGTGCGCGCCGATCACGTCTTGCGGGCGCTTGGTGGCGCTGGCGATGGCGTCAATGTCGAGGCCCGAGGTGTTGGTGGCCAGGATGGCGCCGGGCTTGGCCACGGCGTCAATCTGCGCGAACAAGCGCTGCTTGAGGCCCAGGTCTTCGAACACGGCCTCGATGAACAAATCAGCCGGCGCAAGGTCTGCGAAGGTAAGCGTGCTGGTGATCAAGGCCAGGCGCTGCGCCACGTCTTGCGGCTCAAGTTTGCCGCGCGCAGCGCTGGCGTTGTAGGTGTCCTGCACACGCGCCAGGCCGCGCTGCAAGGCGGCGGCGTCGGCTTCATACAGGCAAGTGGCGATGCCGGCGTTGGCCAAGGACATGGCAATGCCCGTGCCCATGGTGCCGGCGCCGATGATGGCCACGCTTTGAACCGGCCGCGTGGGCGTGTTGGCGGGCAAGCCGATGACCTCACGCGCCGCGGCGCGGGCTTGCTCAAAGTGCGCGGCGGCACGTTCGTGGTCGGCAGGCGTCAGTTCAAACATGGTGATGTCATTCATTAGGTTTTGAGGTGTCGGGCCGCAAGGGCGCCGCCTTGCCTTCAACAAATTCGCGCAGGCGCTGTGCCGCCTCGGGCGGGCGCGCCATGGCCGAATTGAGTTGCTCCACGAACAAGCCGTCGTCATGCGACAGGTCTTGAATGCGCGGCAGCACGTTCACGATCTTCCAGTTCGTCTCAATCGTGTTCTGCGCAATGCGCAGCGCCAGCTCGCGCGCCTTGGCCAAGGCCTGGCCGGCGCCCACCACATAGCGCACGATGTGTTCCTGCATGCCTTCGGCCGGGCTGAGCAGGCGGCCGGTGAGCATCATGTCGGTCATCACCGTGGTGCCGACGATGCGCTGGACGCGCACCGTGCCGCCACCGCCCACGAAGATGCCGCGCTGGCCTTCGGGCAGGCCGAAGAATGCTGTGTCGTCGCACACGCGAATGTGCGCAGCGCAGGCCAGTTCCAGCCCACCGCCCACCACTGCGCCGTGCAACGCGGCCACAAACGGAATGGGTCCGCGTTCGATTTCGTCAAACACCACATGCCAGTTGTGCCGCTTGCGCTTGCGCGGGGCCGGCACCTTGCCGCTGGCGCGGGCTAACGCTTCGGCCAAATCGAGCCCGGCGCAGAAGTTTGTGCCGTGGCCGTGCAGGATGGCGACGTTGGCTTCGTCGTGGGCGCGCTGCACTGCTGCCAGCAAGGCGTCGATGACGGCGTTGCTGATGGCGTTGCGCTTGTCGGGCCGGTTCAGGCCGACCAGGGCCACCGGGCCATCGAGTTCGTAAGTGACCAGTTCCGCTGTCATTCGCTATTCAGGTTTGAAGCCCGAGGCCTTGATGATGGGCTCCCAAAACGCCAACTCAGCGCGTTGCAGCGCATCCAGCTCGGCGCCGCTGCGAAAGTGCGGGTGGGCCCAGAGCTTTTGGCTCAACGTTTCACGAATGTCGGCCTGCTGCAAAGCCTGCTGCACCGCACGCTGCATGCGTTCCAGTGCCGCGGCCGGTGTGCCGGCCTTGGCCCACAGCCCCGTCCAGCCTTCGCCCGATGTCACGTCAATGCCCTGCTCAGCGAAGGTGGGAATGTCGGGCATCAAGGGTGAACGTTCCTTGGTGAACAGGCCAATGACCTTGATCTTGCCGGCCCGGTGCTGGGCCATCATGCCGTCCATCAGGCTGATGGCACTGGGGATGTGGCCGCCCACCAAGTCAGTCACCATCGGCGGGCTGCCCCTGTAGGGCGTGGCGGGCAAGTCGATGCCCACCGTCTTGGCCAGTTGCACGCCCAGGAAGTGGTTTTGCCCACCCAAACCCGGCACACCGAAGTTGGCCTTGCCCGGGTTGGCCTTGGTCCAGTTGATGAACTCGCGTGCGTTGCTGGCGCCGGTATTCAACGCCACGCCCATGCCCAGCGGGTACCAGGCCAGGCCGGCCGCGGCTGCGAAGTCGCGCAGGATGCTCCATTTGATTTGGTGCGCAAACACCAGCATCTGGAAGGTTGGCGTGGCGTTGGGGGCGACCATGAACGTCAGCCCATCTGCCGGCGCAGCCAACAGCGCATCCGCCGCCAGGCGGCCGCCCAGGCCGGGTTTGTTGTCGATGATGACCGGCTGGCCTAGCAGTTGGCCTGCGCGTTCGAGCACCACGCGCGCGATGGCGTCGGTGGCGCCGCCGGGCGGGAAACCCACCAGCACCTTGATGGCCGCCTTGTCGGCCTGAGCGTGTGCCCAATGCGGCACGGCGCTGGCTGCCGTGGCCAGCAAGACATCTCGACGGTTAGGTTTCATCATCCTGCCGCCTGGCGTGCCAGTTCCCGCCAATCGCCCCCAGCGGGCAACACGCCGCCCACCGAGTGAATGGCGCGGTAGTCGAGTTCGGCGTTTTCGGCCAGCGTGGGCACCTGGCCAGCCATGTGTTCGCGCACTGATTTCAACAGCGCCTGGCGCACGCGCAGCACGGCGCCGTCGGCCGAGCAAAGCTGCTCATCCGTGCGGTCAAGAATCGCACCCTGGCTGATGAACATGGCGAAGTCTTCGGTGCCCAGGTGCTGCGGGAAACCGGTGGCATGGCCGCGTTTCATCAGGTCGCGGTTCTGGCCCCAGTTGTCACTCGCGCTG
>JAYUHT010000450.1:0-3866 GCA_043766725.1 Burkholderiales bacterium
ATTCCGCGCTTCGCCAACTCAACAGCAAGGAAAAAAACATTCTCACGCTGGAGGATCCAATAGAGTATCAACTCGATGGGATCAGCCAGACCCAGGTCAGCGAAAAAAAGGGAATGACCTTTGCCAGCGGCCTGCGCAGTGTGCTGCGACAGGACCCCGACATCATCATGGTCGGTGAAATCCGCGACCTCGAAACCGCCGACATCGCGATCAAGGCCGCGCAAACCGGCCACATGGTGATGAGCACCCTGCACACGAATGACGCGCCCACCACGCTGACACGCCTGATGAACATGGGCGTGGCACCGTTCAACATTGCCGCCAGCGTGTTGCTGATCACCGCCCAACGCCTGGCCCGGCGGCTGTGCGAAAACTGCAAGGCGCAAGCCGACTACCCGCGCGAGGCCTTGCTGCGTGCCGGCTTCATCGATACCGACCTTGACGGCAGTTGGCGCCCTTACCGGGCCATCGGCTGTTCAGCTTGCACCAACGGTTACAAGGGGCGGCTTGGGCTTTACCAAGTGATGCCGATTACCGAGGCTATCCAGAAAATCATCCTGGCCGAAGGCACCTCCCTGGACATTGCTGTGCAAGCGCAAAAGGAAGGCGTGCGCGATTTGCGCCAGGCCGGCCTCATGAAAGTGCGCGCCGGCCTGACAACGCTGGAAGAAGTGATTTCGGTCACCAACGAATAGGCAACGCGGGAGTTCTTCATTTATGGCCACGGCAGCGATGGGCAGAGATGCCAAGGACTTTGTCTTCGAGTGGGAAGGCAAAGACAAGAACGGCAAGCTGCTGCGCGGCGAAGTGCGTGCTCATGGCGAAGCCGTTGTCAGCGCGACGCTGCGCCGCCAGGGCATCCTGATCACCAAGATCAGGAAGCGGCGCAACGCGGGCGGGCGCTCGATCAAGCAAAAAGACATTGCCGTTTTCACGCGCCAACTGGCAACGATGATGAGAGCCGGTGTGCCGTTGTTGCAGGCGTTCGATATCGTCGGGCGCGGCAGCACGAATGCGCGCATGACCAGACTGTTGAACGAAATTCGCGGCGACGTTGAAACCGGCACCAGTCTGTCTTCGGCATTTCGCAAACACCCGCTGCACTTTGACCAGCTCTACTGCAACCTGGTCGAGGCCGGCGAAGCCGGCGGCATTCTCGAGGCCTTGCTTGACCGCCTGGCGATCTACCAGGAAAAAACCCTGGCCATCAAGGCCAAGATCAAGTCAGCCTTGATGTACCCGGTGGCGGTGATGGTGGTGGCCTTCGTCGTGCTCACCGTGATCATGTTGTTCGTGATCCCGTCGTTCAAAGAAGTCTTCAAGTCCTTCGGCGCGGACCTGCCCGCGCCCACGCTGTTTGTGATTGCCTTGTCTGAGTTCTTCGTCAACTGGTGGTATGTGGTGTTCCCGATGCTGTTCGGCGGCATCTACTTCTTTCTTCAGAGCTGGAAGCGCAGCACCAAGATGCAGATGTTCATGGATCGCCTGCTGCTGAAAATTCCGGTCTTCGGCGAACTGATCCTCAAATCAGTCATTGCCCGCTGGACGCGCACGTTGTCCACCATGTTCGCCGCCGGCGTGCCGCTGGTCGAAGCGCTCGATTCCGTGGGCGGCGCCTCGGGCAATGCGGTCTACGTGAAGGCCACCGAGCAGATCCAGAAAGACGTTTCCACCGGCACCGCGTTGACCACCGCCATGACCACGGCCAGTGTGTTCCCGACCATGGTGCTGCAAATGGCCTCAATCGGTGAAGAGTCTGGCGCGCTCGACCACATGCTGGCCAATTGCGCCGCGTTCTATGAAGAGGAGGTTGACGAAATGGTCAAAGGCCTGTCCAGCTTGATGGAGCCCTTCATCATCGTCATCCTGGGCGTCATGATCGGCGGCATCGTGGTGGCCATGTACTTGCCGATCTTCAAGCTCGGCGCCGTGGTCTGATGCTCGGCATGGCCTGGCCGGCGGCCCTCGATCCCCTGCTCACTCCTTGGGGCCTGGCCCTGCTGGGGCTGTGCCTGGGCAGCTTTCTCAATGTTGTGGCGCACCGCCTGCCGTTGATGATGGAGCGCCAATGGTGGGCCGATGTGGCGCAGCAACTCAGTGATTCGCAAGGCTGGCAACGCGCTTTTGGGCATGCGACCCCAGTGCCCGTTGAAGCCGCTGGCCAGCTGGTGGCGCAGCAAGTTGAGCAACTCGCGCCATTGAGTCTGAATCGTCCGCGCTCGCGTTGCCCGCACTGCGGCGCGGGCATCCGCTGGTATCACAACATTCCCCTGCTGGGCTGGCTGCTGCTCAAGGGTAAGTGCGCCGATTGCGCCGCACCCATTTCAGTGCGCTACCCGATGGTGGAGTTGCTCACCGGCGTGGTGTTCGCGCTGGTCGGCTGGCGTGTGGGCGCACAGCCCACCGCGCTGCTGTGGTGCGCGGTGGCGGCCACGCTTGTCGCCCTGGCCCTGATCGATTGGGACACCACCTTGCTGCCCGACAGCCTGACGCTGCCCCTGCTGTGGGCCGGCCTGGCCACAGCCGCCATGGGCTGGACGATCTCCCTGCCCACCGCGCTGTGGGGTGCAGTGGCCGGCTACCTTTCGCTGTGGTCGGTGTACTGGCTGTTCAAGTTGGTCACGGGCAAAGAGGGCATGGGCTATGGCGATTTCAAGCTGCTCGCCGCGCTCGGCGCCTGGCTGGGCTGGCAAGCGATCGTGCCGATCTTGCTGTTTGCCTCGGTCATTGGTGCCGTCGTGGGCATCGCCATGAAAATGCGCAGCGCGCTGCGCGAAGGCCGCTATGTGCCCTTCGGGCCGTTCCTGGCCGGCGGCGGCCTGGCGGTGATGCTGGCCGGCCTGCCCGCTGTGTTGGGCGCCATGGGCTGGCAGTGAGCCTGGGCAGCCAGTGATGGCGGGGCTGCAGATCGGGTTGACCGGAGGCATCGGCAGCGGCAAGAGCACCGTGGCCAAGCTGCTGGTTGAGTTGGGCGCGACCTTGGTCGACACCGACGCCATCGCGCATGAACTCACCCGGCCCAACGGCGCGGCCATGCCAGCCATCGCAGCAGAATTTGGCGCCAACATGGTGGGCGCTGACGGCGCGCTCGAGCGCAACCGCATGCGCGCGTTGGCCTTCGCCGAGCCCGGCGCCAAGCTGCGCTTGGAACGCATCCTGCACCCGCTCATTGGCGCGCAGGCGCAAGAACAGGCGCTGCGCGCTGGGCCGAACAGCGTGGTCTTCGATGTGCCGTTGCTGGCTGAGTCGCGCCACTGGCGCCAACGTGTGCAGCGCATCCTGGTCGTTGATTGCACTGCCGTCACGCAGGTGCAGCGGGTGATGCAGCGCTCAGGCTGGACGCAAGAGGCGGTGCATCGGGTCATCGACTTGCAGGCCTCGCGCAGCCGGCGCCGCGCCGTGGCCGATGCCGTGCTCTTCAACGACGGCGTTTCGCTCGCCGCGCTGCGCGTTCAAGTGGCGGCCTTGTGGCTTCACTGGCACGGCGGAGGTTGATCAGGGCTGCCTGCTTCGTGCCGCTGTGCCTATGGAACAATTAGAAATTCACGCGCGCTGCGCGTGACCGACCCGTTGCCGAAAGACGCGCCCTTGGTTCTGTACGAATACCCGTTCAACGAAGGCATACGCACGATGCTGCGCTTGGAGCATCTGTTTGACCGCCTGGGCAGGTTGATGCAGCGCGAGACGGCGCTGGATCATCACTTCGCGCTGGCCACGCTGTTCGAGATCATGGACGTGTCGGCGCGCGCTGACCTGAAGTCAGACCTGCTCAAGGAACTTGAGCGCCACAAGGCCCAATTGCAGGGCTACCGTGGCAACCCGAGCATCTCAGAGGTCGCGCTGGATGATGTAGTTGGCCGCATCGA
>JAYUHT010000451.1:0-3864 GCA_043766725.1 Burkholderiales bacterium
CGCATCACCTTGGCTGATGGCCGCAGCGCCGTGGTGCGCTTCAGCAGCGCCGGCACGGGCGGCACGCTGGAGATTCGTTCCAGCAGCGGCGCGGTGTTGTCGACCGGCACGTTGCCCAGCACAGTGGCAGCGCCACCGCCGTTTGTGAACTAACGGCGGGTCAAGACCGCACGAAAAGGCTGCACTACAAGGCCTCGCCCAGCGCGCGGTAGTGGCCGGCGTGGAACAGCAGCGGCGCCACCAAGGCGTCGCTGGTGTGCAGCACGCGGCCGATGAACAGCACATGGTCACCGGCCGCCTGCTGCGAATGCAGCGCGCACTCGAACACCGCGGCACAGCCGGCCAGAACCGGTGCGCCGTGGTGGCCGGCATGCCAGGTACCCAGGGCGAACTTATCGGCCGCGCCGCTGGCGAAGCGGCGCGACAAGGCCAACTGATCCGCAGCCAACACGTTCACCGCAAAGTGCGGGGCCGCGCTGTAGTGCCGCAAGCTGGCGCTGGCACGGCGCAGCGACCACAGGATCAAGGGTGGATGCAAAGACAGGGCGTTGAACGAATTCACCGTCATGCCCACGGGCTTGCCGTCGTCGGCTAGGCAGGTGATCAGCGTCACCCCCGTGGCAAAGCGGCCCAGCGCATGGCGCAGCGCTTGCGTATTCAGATCAGTGCCGCTCAAGCTGGCGGCCACAAGGTGCGTGCCAGTGCAAAGCCCAGCGCGGCGCAGGCCAGCGCGCCCAGCACATGGGCCAGGCTATGGGCCAGTGCCAGGCCATAGTCGCCGCGTTGCAGCAGGCCCAGCGATTCGGCCGAGAAGGCTGAAAACGTCGTCATGCCGCCAAGGAAACCCGTTACCGCAAACAAGCGCGCGGTGTCGTTCGGCCAGCGCATGAAAGCCACCATGGCCGCGCCGATCAACAAGCCGCCGATGGCATTGACCAGCAAGGTGCCGAGCGGGAAGCCGTGCCACACCGTGTTCAGGCGCATGCCCAAGCCCCAGCGCACCAACCCACCCAGTGCCGCGCCAACGGCCACGGCCATCGCGCTGCCCAGTTGCATGGATGGCAGGGCTGAACTCACGACCCGGCGTTGCCCGCAGGCAAGCCCCAGCGCTGCGCCGCCGCATCATCAGCCACCCGTGCATCAACCCACTGCGCACCTTGAGCCGTGTGTTCCTTCTTCCAAAATGGGGCCTGCGTCTTGAGGTAGTCCATCAAGAACTCGCAAGCCTGGAAGGCCTGGCCGCGGTGCGCGCTGGCCACGGCCACGAGCACGATCTGCGCGCCGGGTTGGAGCACACCCACGCGGTGGATGATGCGCACGCCGCGCACATCGAAACGATGGCATGCGGTGTCGATCATGGCTTCAATCGCGCGCTCGGTCATGCCCGGGTAATGTTCCAGCTCCATGCGCTGCACGCCCTGCCCGGCCGCACCGCCACGCACGGTGCCGATGAAGCTGGCCACTGCGCCCACGCCACCGTCGCCGCCGTGCAAACCGGCCACTTCAGCGGACAAATCGAAGTCTGCTTCTTGGATGCTCACGCGCGCGGTCATGGTGATGCTTCAGCCGCCCGTCACCGGCGGAAAGAACGCGACTTCGGCACCCGCTGTGAGCAGCGCGTCTTCATCGCACATCACCTGGTTCAGCGCGCAGCGCAGCGCGCGCGTTCGCGCCAGGGCCTGGGCATGGGTGGGGCTGCGTGCCAGCAGTTGGTCGCGCAGCGCGCCCACCGTGCTGCCGGCGGGAAGCTCAAGCTCCTCGCCCGGCCCCAGGGCTTCGCGCAGCGACGCGAAGTAACGCAGGCGAATGTTCATCATGCGTGGATCAATTCAGCCAGTGGCAGGTAGCGCACCACAGCGCCGCGCGCGATGGCCTGGCCCGGTGGGTTGTCAACCAGGCCGTCGGCCCAAACCGCCGAGGTGAGCACACCGGAAGACTGGTTGGCAAACAGCTCCAGGCCGCCTTGCGCGTTGCGCCGCACGCGCAGGAATTCGCGCCGCTTGTCGGGCTTCGGCCAGTCGAAGTCGGCACGCATCGGCAGGCTCTGCGGCAATGCGCCTGGGCGGCCTTGCAAGGCGCGCAACACCGGCGCCACGGCGATCAAGAAGGTGACGAAGCTGGACACCGGGTTGCCCGGCAGGCCGATGAACAACGCCGCGCTGCCGTCAGGCCGATGCACCTGGCCAAAGGCCAGCGGCTTGCCCGGCTTGATCGCGATCTGCCACAGCTCGATGCGGCCTTCAGCCGCCACGGCCGGGCGCAGGTGGTCTTCTTCACCCACCGAGACACCGCCCGAACTGAGGATCAGGTCGTGCCCTTGCGCCGCGCTGCGCAAGGCCACGCGCGTGGCGCCCAGTTGATCGGGCACGATGCCCAGATCGGTGACTTCGCAGCCCGCCGCCTGCAACAAGCCGCGCAGCATGAAGCGGTTGGAGTTGTAGATGGCGCCAGGCTTGAGCGGCTCGCCAGGCATCACCAGTTCATCGCCCGTTGACAGCAGCGCCACGCGCGGCGGGCGCAGCACGGCCAAGCGGGCAAGCCCCACCGCCGCGGCCAGGCCCAGCGCCTGCGGCGTGAGGCGTTCACCACGGTGCAGCACCACGGCGCCTTGGGCTACGTCTTCACCTTGCCGGCGCACCCATTGGCCAGGCACCACTGCGGTGTTGATGCGCACCGAGCCCAGGCCATCACCCGGCACTGCCTGGCATTGCTCCTGCATCACCACGGCATCTGCCCCGTGGGGAATCTGCCCACCGGTGAAGATGCGCGCGGCCGTGCCGGGCAGCAGCGGCGCGCCCACCACGCCGGCGGGGATGCGTTGCGCCACCGGCAGCACCGCGCCCGGTGCGGGCACATCGGCGGCGCGCAGCGCGTAGCCATCCATCGAGGTGTTGTCGGCCGGTGGCACGTTCAGCGTGCTGTGCAGGTCGGCCGCGAGCACGCGGTGCAAGGCGTCAAACGTGTTGACGCTTTCCTGCTCATTCAGGGCATGTTCGCGGCTGCCCGCGAGCAGGCGTTGCAGCGCCTCATCCAGGCTGAGCAGCGGCAGGCGGTTGGGCACAACGGGGGCGTTCATGCCGGGCAATGCCGTTCGATATAACGTTTGATTTCAGCCGCATCTGCCGGCATGCGCTCAAAGCGGCGCGGGCGCGATTCCAAATCATCCAGGCCCGCCGGGCGCAGCGGCTCGCGGCCCAAGGCCTCTTGAATCGTGGCCGCGAATTTGGCCGGCAAGGCGGTCTCGAGCACGATCATCGGCACCCCCGGCGTGGCGTGCTCGCGGCCCACCTTCAGCCCGTCGGCCGTGTGGGTGTCGATCATGTCGGCGTGCTGCTGCCAGGTGGCGCGGATGGTGGCCAGGCGGTCAGCATGCGTGCTGCGGCCGGAGACGAAACCAAACTGCTGGATGCGTGCCAGCTCGCTGGGCGAAAGCGTGAAGCCACCGTCGCGGGCCAGGCCGGCGCCGAACAACCGCGCGGTGCGCGCGCCATCGCGGTTCAGCAAGTCGAAGACAAAACGTTCGAAGTTACTGGCCTTGGAAATGTCCATCGAAGGGCTTGATGTTTCCACCGTCTCGGCGCTGCTGCGCACGCGGTAGCGGCCGCTGCGGAAGAACTCGTCGAGCACATCGTTCTCGTTGGTGGCCACCACCAGCTTGCGGATCGGCAGGCCCATCATGCGCGCCACATGGCCGGCGCAGACATTGCCGAAGTTGCCCGAGGGCACCGCGAAGCTCACCCGCTCGGCGTTGGTC
Organism: Burkholderiales bacterium; assembly: GCA_043766725.1. Classification (GTDB taxonomy): domain Bacteria; phylum Pseudomonadota; class Gammaproteobacteria; order Burkholderiales; family Burkholderiaceae_C; genus Rubrivivax. The sequence continues at coordinate 3,755 of JAYUHT010000451.1, forward strand.
TTGGTGACCTGGAAATAACCCGCAAAGTAGTACACCACCTGGGCCAGCAGCCGGGCCCAGTTGATCGAGTTGACGGTGCCGATCTTGTACCGGCGCTTGAAGTCCAGATC
>JAYUHT010000452.1:0-3858 GCA_043766725.1 Burkholderiales bacterium
TGACGCTGGCTGACGCGCTGCCGCTGGTGCGCTTTCGCGCGCAGGCCATGCAGCAAGCCGTGCCGGTGGGTACGGGCGCCATGGCCGCCAGCCTCGGGCTGGACCGTGCGGCGGTGATTGAAGGCTGCGCGCGCGCCGCGGCGCAAAGCGGCGCGGTGGTGCAAGCGGCCAATTTCAACGACCCCAAACAAACCGTGATCTCCGGTTCTAAGGCCGGCGTCGACGCCGCTTGCGAACTGCTCAAGGCCATGGGTGCCAAACGCGCGTTGCCGTTGTCGGTGTCGGCGCCGTTCCATTGCGAGCTGATGCGCCCGGCCGCGCTGGCGTTGCAAGAACGCCTGGTGCAAGTGGCGATCGCGGCGCCGCAAATCCCGGTGCTCAACAACATCGACGTCGCCGCGCCCAGCGCGCCGGCAGCGATCCGCGACGCCTTGTTCCGCCAGGCCTATGGCGCGGTGCGCTGGGTGGAAGTCATCACCGCACTGCGCGCGCGCGGCATCACGCACTTCATTGAATGCGGCCCGGGCAAGGTGTTGGCCGGCATGACCCGGCGCATTGACGGCGACGCCGTGGCCGCAGCGCTGTACGACCCGGCCACGCTGGCTGAATGCAAGGGGTTGCTGGCATGATTGAGACAGACCAAGTTGCGTTGGTCACCGGCGCCTCGCGCGGCATCGGCCGCGCCATCGCAGCCACGCTGGCTGCGCAGGGTTTTCAGATCGTCGGCACGGCCACCACCGATGCCGGCGCGCTGGCCATCACGCAGGCCCTGGCGGCCTGGCCGGCTTGTCTAGGTATCAAGCTGGATGTGAATGACGGGGTGGCGGCGCAAGCGGCGGTCGAAGCCATCGTCACACAGCGCGGCGCGTTGCACGTGCTCGTGAACAACGCCGGCATCACGCGCGACACCTTGGCATTGCGCATGAAGGACGATGACTTCGACGCTGTGCTCGACACCAATTTGAAAGCCGTGTTCCGCCTGTGCCGGGCGGTGATGCGCCCGATGATGAAGCAGCGCTACGGCCGCATCATCAACATCACGTCAGTCGTGGGCGCCTCGGGCAATGCTGGCCAAGCAAACTACGCTGCGGCCAAGGCTGGCGTGGCGGGCATGACGCGCGCACTGGCGCGCGAATTGGGCAGCCGCAACATCACGGTGAACTGCGTGGCGCCCGGCTTCATCGCCACTGACATGACCGACGGCTTGGCCGACGCGCAGAAGGCTGCGCTGCTGCAACAGATTCCCCTGGCTCGTTTAGGCAGCGCCGAAGAAGTGGCGCATGCCGTGGCTTTCCTGGCGTCACCGCTGGCCGGCTACGTCACCGGTGAGCAGCTGCATGTGAACGGCGGCATGTACATGTCTTGAAATTCCGGGCCTGGCCCCGCCGGTAGAATCGCGGGCCGTTTTTGTTGAATTCACTCCTGGAGGAGTCATGAGCGATATTGAAGCACGCGTCAAGAAGATCATTGCCGAACAACTTGGCGTGCCGGAGGCTGATGTCACCAACACCAAAGCGTTCGTGGCCGACCTGGGGGCGGATTCGCTCGACACGGTGGAGCTGGTGATGGCGCTGGAAGATGAGTTCAGCATCGAGATTCCCGACGAAGAAGCCGAGAAGATCACCACCGTGCAGCTGGCCATCGACTACGCGATGACGCATCAGAAGGCTTGAGGCCTGCATCGGGCCCGCTTCGCATGAGCCGTCGTCGAGTTGTCGTTACTGGCCTGGGTTTGATCAGCCCCGTGGGCAACAGCGTGGCCGAAGGCTGGGCCAACATCCTGGCCGGGCGCAGCGGCATCGCGCCGATCACGCGCTTCGATGCCTCTGCGTTGGCCTGCCGCTTTGCCGGTGAAGTGAAAGGTTTCGATGTCGAGGCGTACATGCCCGGCAAGGAAGCCCGCCACATGGACACCTTCATCCACTACGGCGTGGCCGCGGCGGCGCAGGCCGTTCAAGACAGCGGCTTGCCGGTGAACGAGGCGCTGAACGAAGAGCAGGCCGAGCGCATTGGTTGCATCGTGGGTTCGGGCATCGGCGGCTTGCCGCTGATCGAAGCCACACAGCAGGAATACCGCGACCGTGGCGCGCGCCGCATCTCGCCGTTCTTCGTGCCGGCCTCGATCATCAACATGATCTCGGGCCACATCTCCATTCGCTACGGCTTCAAAGGCCCGAACCTGGCCATCGTCACGGCCTGCACCACGGGCCTGCATTGCATTGGCGAAGCCGGCCGGCTGATCGAATATGGCGATGTCGATGTCATGGTGGCCGGCGGCTCCGAGGCCACGGTGTCGCCATTGGGCGTAGGCGGTTTTGCCGCCGCGCGCGCGCTGTCAACCCGCAACGACGACCCGACCACGGCTTCTCGCCCGTGGGACAAAGACCGCGATGGTTTTGTGCTCGGCGAAGGTGCGGGTGTGTTGGTGCTGGAAGAGTACGAACATGCGCGCCGCCGCGGCGCCAAGGTGTACGCCGAACTGGTGGGCTTTGGCATGGGCGCCGATGCGTTTCACATGACCGCGCCAAACGTCGACGGTCCGCGCCGCTCAATGTTGGCCGCGTTGCGCAACGCCGGGCTCAATGTCGACCAGGTGCAGTATTTGAATGCGCATGGCACCTCCACGCCGCTGGGTGACCTGAATGAGACCAATGCCATCAAGGCCAGCTTTGGCGCGCATGCACAGCGCCTGGTGGTGAATTCAACCAAGTCGATGACTGGGCACCTGCTCGGTGGCGCTGGCGGCATCGAATCGGTGTTCACGGTGTTGGCCTTGCGTGACCAGGTTTCGCCGCCAACCATCAACATCTTCAACCAGGATCCCGAATGCGACCTGGACTATTGCGCCAACACGGCGCGTGACATGAAGATCGACATCGCCGTCAAGAACAACTTTGGTTTCGGCGGCACCAACGGCACGCTGGTTTTTCGCCGCGCCTGAGGCCGCCAAACGATGCGCGCGGCCCCGCCGGTTTCGGTGCGCTGTGATGGTGGGCCGGTTTGGCGCGCTGCGCAGACTGCCACGTTGGCGCTGGCCGGCGCAACAACCATTTATTGGGCGTTGCAGTGGGCGCAAACCAGTGCCGGTGTCGTGTTGTTGGCGCCGGCTGTGGGCTTGCCGCTGATTGCCGTACTGTGTTGGCGTGCACTGTCCCAGCCTGACCAGCGCTTGACGTGGGATGGCCAACGCTGGGAGTGGGGGTCAGGCTGGGAGCAGCCGGCACCGGTTGTGCTGGCACCGGGCAGTGGTTGTGCATCTGAAGTCATCGTTGATCTGGGCCACTGGATGCTGCTCACGGTCGCAGCCTCAGGGTCGCGGCAACGCTGGTGTGCCGTGCGCCACCACGGCAATGAAGCTGCCTGGGGGCTGTTTCGTGCCGCGGTCTACGCGCGCGTGCCGGCAGACGCGCGAGTGCGCACAGGGGCTGCGCCGGAATGACCGAGACGGATGCGGATGCGCCACTGATTTACAGATTCAAGCAAGGCGACATGCGCGCCTTCGAGATGCTCGTGGTGAAGTACCAGCGTCGCATCGAGCGCCTGATCGGGCGCATGGTGCGCGACGTCGACCTGGTGCCTGACATTGCGCAAGAGACCTTCATTCGTGCTTACCGCGCGCTGCCGCAGTTTCGTGGAGAAAGCACGTTTTACACGTGGCTTTACCGCATTGCGGTGAACTCTGCCAAGCGCGCGCTGCTCGAGCTCAAGCGTGACCCCCTGGTCACGGAATCCATGATTGCGGGGCAAGATGAAGAAGATGAAACTTCCTTCGCCGGCAGTGAACTAACCGACGGCGAAACACCCGAGTCGCTGCTGGCCAGCAAGGAAATCGCGGCCACGGTCCACGCGGCGATCGAA
>JAYUHT010000453.1:0-10189 GCA_043766725.1 Burkholderiales bacterium
ACAACAGCCAGGCCATGGCCAGCGTGGACGCCGCGGCGAACAAGCACAGCGCATAGGTGAGCGGCGCGTGCGGCCAGCCCAGCACGATGGTGCGGGTGCCGGCGGCCACGTCGTCACCCGCTTGCAGCCACAGGCGCCAGGTCAGCACGGCCAGCGCCAACAAGCTGAGTGCATCGCACAGCACGCGCTGCACGCGCCGGCCGGTGCGCGGCAGCAGGCCGTCGATCAGGCTCACCGTCACATGCCCGCGGTGGCGCGTGACCAGGGGCAGGGCGGTGAAGATCACCAGCGCCATCGCGAACTGAATGACTTCAACGCTGCCGCGGATGGGGGCTGAAATCAAATAGCGCGCAAACACATCGGCAAAGGTCAGCCCCACGATCAGCGCCAGGGGCAGGGCGCTGAGCAGACCGAGCAGGCGGTCTGCGGCGTCAGGCTGTGGCGCAGGCGGCTGTGCCACAGCCGCCGCCTGGTCAGGCAGGGCGGCCATTCAACGCGCGCTCTTCTGCGCTTCTTGTTTGTAGAAGGCCAGCGCCGCGGCGCCGTCAACGCCCAGGCTCTTGGCGTCAGCCAACCAAGCTTGCTCCTGCGGCTGCGCCAACTTCATGATGTCGGCGCCGAAGGCCGCGCTGGCGGTCTTGATGCTGATGCCGCTGGCCACGGCGTCGGTGCGCGTTTTGGCTTCGATCTCGTCAAACACCGCCATGCGTTCAGCGAAGGCTTCACCGCCCAGCTTGGTGATGGCGTCGCGGTCTTTGGCGCTCAGGGCTTCCCACTTCTTCTTGTTGATGAAGAACGCGAACGAGGGTGCCGTGAGGTGGCCGGGAATATCGATGATGTGCTTGGCGTATTGCAAGGTTTTGAAGGCATTGGCGTCGAGCAGCGAATAGCCGGCGAATGCATCCACCGTGCCGCCGGAAATGATTTCATGGCTGCGCACTGCGGGCGCGGCCACCACGCCGGCGCCGGCGTCTTCCAGCAGCTTGGCCGCCGAGCCAGGCAGGCCGTAGATCTTCATGCCCTTGAGCTGGGCCACGCTGTCGATCGGGCCCTTCATGCTGAAGATGGGACCGGGCAGGCCGACCCACATGCCGATGAGGTGAACGTCCTTGTATTCATCGGCCTGCTTGAAGAATTTTTCGTGCGTGCGCCACAGCGCCACCGAGCTGGCACGCGAGCTGCCGTTCACACCCGGCAGGTGCGCCAATTGCGCCAGCTTCACCTTGGGCGCCAGGAAGCCGTGGAACTGGTAGGCCATGTCGAACACGCCCTTGACCACACCGTCAAGCTGTTGCGGCGGCGCGGCCAGGCTGGTGGGCGCCACGTCGAGCTTCACCCGGCCTTCGGTGGCCTTGGCCACATCTTCCACCCACTGCTTGAAAACGCGGGTGTTGATCGGGTGCTGCGGCTGGATGAAGCTGTTGAACAGCAGCGTGGTTTGCTGTGCCTGTGCGGCCCACGGCAAGGTGGCAGCGAACAGCAGCGCGGTGAGGGTGCGGCGTTGGAACATGGGTGACTCCTGCTGATTAACGTTTGAAAAGAGTTCGTAGAAAAATCAGGCCGCCGACGACACCGGCGGCTCGAACACCACGCCAAATTGCGGCGCCATGCTCACCACCCGGCCCGGGTGGCCCACGTTGTGGATGCGGCGGTACAACTGCAGCAGTTTGCCAGCCGGCGCGGCCCAAAACAGGGCGTTCACGGGTTTGCCCGTGTTGTTGAAAAACGCATGTGGCACGCCGCGCGGCAACACGGACACCTGGCCGGGCATGGCGGTGCGGAGTTGCCCGCCCACGAGCAAGTCAATCACGCCGTCATACGGGTACAAGTATTCGTCTTGATCGGCATGCGTGTGGGGCGGCACAAAGGTTTCCTCGGCGAACACGGCGTGCCAGGCAAAGCAGTCGGGGCTGATGAGCTTGGGCGTGTAGACCTGACCCAGGATGTTCCAGCTCACGCCGTCCAGGCCATACGGCGTGTGCGGCACATCGGGCAGTTCTTTCATGCTCATGTCATGCTCCCACCAGGGTTGACAAGTTTGTCGAGGGTGGCCTTCACGATCGGGTTGCTGGAAGCAAAGCGCGGCTTGAACTTCTGCCGCTGCGCCGCCAGGTCGGCTTCATCGGCATAGCCGATCAAGATGCCGGCTTCGCTCACGCGCGCTTGCACCTCGGTGTTTTCAATCACCTCGTCTGAAATGGTGACACGCTGGCGCGGTTGGCGCGCCCAGCGGAACAGGGCTTCGTGCAGCCGCTCGCGCGCCGCAACGTGTTCGCTCGCGCTGCTGGCGCCCTGGTCTTGCAGCTCGCTCGGGTCTTGCTGCAAATCGAACAGCATGGGGCGGTAGCCTTCGGTCAACACATACTTCCAGCGGCCATCAAAGGCCATGCGCATCCAGGCTTCGCGCGCAGGGGTTTGCAGTTCGATGCGCGAGTCTTGAAACGAATAGTCGCACTCGCTCACGGCAATCTCGCGCCAGCGCGTGGGCGTCTGGCCAAACAGCCAGGGCCGCAGTGACTGGCCGTCCAGCACATGCGGCGCAGGCGCGCCGTCGTAGGCATCCAAAAACGTGGGCGCCAGGTCCACCGCTTCCACCAAGGCCTGGCAGCGCGTGCCGCGGGTGGCATCGGCGCGGCGATCAGGGTCCACGATGATCAGCGGCGTGCGCACCACCGGCTGGTGAAACATTTCCTTGTCGCCCAGCCAGTGGTCGCCAAGATAGTCGCCATGGTCGGCGCAGAACACGATCATGGTGTCGCTCATCAGGCCGCGCTCTTGCATGAAGGCCATGAGCACGCCGATCTGGTCGTCGATCTGCTTGATCAGGCCCATGTAGCCCACCATCACCGCGTCGCGCACCTCAGTTTGCGCGAAGGTGCGCGAGACGCGGTGGCGCGTCATGGCTTCATACACCGGGTGTGCGTTGTGCAACTCGGCCGCACTGCGCACCACCGGCAGCGCATCGGCCGGCTTGAACATGCTGGCGTAGGGCTCGGGCACCACATAGGGCCAGTGCGGCTTGATGTAGCTCAGGTGCAGCACCCAGGGCTCCTTGCCTGCCTCACGCATGAAGTCCATCGCGCGGCGCGTGGTGTAGGGCGTCTCGGAATGCTCCTCGGGCACGCGCGCAGGCAGGTTGCTGTACTTCAGGAACCAGCCTGAATGCAGGCTGCCGTCTGGCGCGGTCACGGTGTTGGCCCACTCTTCCCACGGGTTGGCACCGCCGAAGCCGTGCTCGCGCAGGTACTGGTTGTAGCGCGGGTCGGGGTCGTGGCCTGAGAAAGGGTGCAGGCCGTCGTCGCGCTCGTAGGCATCGAAGCCGCATTCGGCCATGCGCAGGCCAACTTGCGACTTCGGGTCTAGCCCCATGCGCGACATGCCCGCCTGGTCAGCGCGCATGTGCGTCTTGCCCACCAGCACCGAGCGCACACCCAGTGGGCGCAGGTGGTCGCCAATCGTCATCTCACCGGCCTTCAGTGGCACGAAGTTCCAGCTCACACCGTGCGCAAGCATGTAGCGGCCGGTGTAGTAGCTCATGCGCGAAGGCCCGCACAGGGGTGACTGCACATAGGCGTGGTCGAAGATCACGCCACGCGCGGCCAGGGCGTCAAGGTTGGGCGTGTGCAGCCGCGGGTGGCCGTAGCAGGAAAGGTGATCCGCGCGAAGCTGGTCGCACATGATGAACAGGATGTTCATGGGCGGTGGTCCTTGCCAAAGAGTTGCGGTGTGCTGGCCGCGGCGCGCAACAGCAAGTCGGGCGTGGCGCGGATGTGGGCTTCCAACGCCAACGCGGCGCGCGCTTCGTGGCCGGCCATGGCTTGCTCATAGATCTCGCGGTGCTCGGCATGAACATTGCGGCCGCTGTCCACCAGGCCAATGGCAAAGCCGCGATAGCGCTCGCCGTGGCGGGCCAGCAGGCGCAGCACCTTGGTCGTCCAGGGCGAGGTCTGCGCCGACACTAACGTTTCATGAAAGGCGGTGTTGCGCTGTTCCCAGGCCGCGCGCTGTTCGGGCTTGATGGGTTGCTCGAAGGCAGACAAGTCTTCATACGCCGCGCGCAACTGCTCGCGCCAGGCTGCGCCACCATGGCGGATCGACTGGCGCAGTGCCTCGATCTCGATGTGTATGCGCAGCCGGGTCAAGTCTTCCAGGTCAGCCAGCGTCATGGCCGCCACGCGAAAGCCGCGCTGGCCTTCGGCTTGCACCAAGGCGTCGCTGGCCAGGCGGGTGATGGCTTCGCGCAGCGTGCCTGCACTCACGTCGTAGCGTGCCTTCAGGTGTTCCACGCGCAGTTTCTCGCCAGGTGCCAGGCGGCCTTCAACGATGTCGCCACGCAGTTGGCCGTAGGCGCGTTCGATGAGCGTGCGGCTGCCGTCACCCCTTGTGGGCACAGCGGCATCGGCTGTGCTCACGAGCTGCAAGAAAGCCTTCTTGGCCATGCTCAGTTCTGCTCGCGCTCGCGCAGCCGGCCCAGGCGGTAGCTCAACTGCGGCCGCGTCAGCCCGAGCACTCGCGCCGCGGCGGCCAGGTTGCCGTCGGCGCGCAGCACGGCCTCTTGCAGCAGCCCGTCTTCCAGCGTGCCGATGTCCAGGCCGCGTTGCGTCATCTCGTCGAAGATGGCGGCCAGGTCGGCCGGCACGTCGCGTTGCAGGGCACCCGCGGCATTCACCGTGACCGCCACTTGTCTAGGCAATGCGGGGAAGAGATCGCCCACGTCGATGCTCTCGCCCGCGCCGGCCACGATCACGCCGCGCTCGATGAAGTTTTCCAGCTCGCGAACATTGCCCGGCCAGGGGTGGTGGCGCATGGCGTCGAGCGCCCGGTCGCTCAGGCCGGCCACGCGCTTGCCGTGCAGGGCCGTAAAGTGCTTCACCATGTGCGTGGCCAGGGCGGCGATGTCTTCGGGCCGCTCGCGCAGCGGTGGGATGCGGATCGGGTAGACGTTGAGCCGGTACATCAAATCGCGCCGGAAGCGCCCGCTTTCAACCGCGGCGTCGAGGTCAATGTTGGTGGCAGCCACCACGCGCACATCCACCTTGCGCAACTGCGTGCCGCCCAAACGTTCCACTTCACCTCTTTGCAACACGCGCAGCAGCTTGGCCTGCGCGGGCAAGGGCATTTCACCGAGTTCATCCAAGAACAAAGTGCCGCCGTCAGCGCGTTCAAAGCGCCCGGGCCGCGCCGCCGCAGCGCCGGTGAAGGCGCCGCGCTCGGCACCGAACAGTTCGCTTTCAATCAAGTCAGCCGGCAAGGCCGCGCAGTTCACCGCCACAAAGGGCTTCGCTGCACGCGGGCTCATGGCATGCAGCGCGCGCGCAAAGCGTTCCTTGCCCACGCCGGTTTCCCCGGTGAGCAGCACGGTGACTTGCGTGGCCGCAGCCTTGCTCAGCAACTCGGTGGCGCGGCGGAAGGGGCGCGACTGGCCAATGAGTTCGCCCAAGTCATCTCTTGGTGTAAGCGATGAGCGCAGCGCTTCCACCTCGGTGTGCAGGTCTTCCATGCGCACCAGCAGCGAATCGGCGTCGTAGTCGTGGCCAAGTTGCTCGCCGTCTGGCCAATCAGCCAGCGGCCGGCCTTCGACGCGGCAATGCGCCGCGCCGCAGCCACGGCATTCCGTTTCACGGTAGATCACCGGGCGGCCCATGAAGGCGCTGACATAGCCCGAGGCGTAGCCAGTCAGCATCCAGCACACGGGTGAGTCTTGCGGGCCGAAGTCGCGCACATGGGTTTCGACTTCCCAGGAATGATCCCAACGAAAGATGCCCAAATGCGTGCCTTGCTCGAAGTCGATTTCAAATCGCTCGGGCGTGACCTGCACCGCACCTTCCAGCATGTGCAGTTGCGGCCCCACCGAGAACTGCTCGTACACCGTGCCCTTGGGCCGCACCTGGCGCGCCAGGGCGGCGTCGCGCTGGCCCGAGGCGTAGCCGGCGCGCATCAACACGCGGCGCGTCTGGTCGCGGCCGATCGTTTGCATCAGCTCGCGGCGCAGGCCGCCCAAGGCTTCAGCATGCAGCAACAGCATGCGCTGGCCGGCCAGCCAGATGCGCCCATCGCCCGCCGAAAAGTGCACCAGGCGGCGCAAATCGGCGTCAGAGGGCAGGGCGGGCAGGATCATGGGCGACGCCGGTTGGCTTCAAAATTATCGAGATTACAAATGGCACGCTAAAGATTACAGAGAAAGGCCGTTAATTTTAAATGTGATCATTTGATGAAGTGACTGCGCAGATTGTTCATCATGTGGTCATTTGGCAAGAACTTGGGTGCAGTGGATACCCTAGACACACCGGCAGAGACCTGATCTTGCTGGACAACAAAGGGGTCAATTCTTAGGACAAACCCTTCATTTATCGAGATTCAAGCGGATTTGGGATGACTTGGCATAGGCATTGCGAGATGCTCGTGCCCTGGCTTCACTCCGCTGCCTTGATGACCGCACTGCCACCTGATACCGCCCCGCCGCCCGGCGTGCTCTCGCAGCGCTTCGTGCGCGTGTTGAGGCGCGGCCCGGGCGATCTGGTGCGCTTCGAATTTGCCATCGGCTGGCCCGATCTTTCAGTTGAGCTGGTCTTGCCCAGCGCTTCGTTCGACGCCTTTTGCGCGCGCGAGCACACCTTGCCCTGGCCTGCCGAGAGCAGCGCCGAACCGGGACTTAGCCCATGACCAGCATCGACCTGCAAGCGCGCGAAATCAAGCCGCTGCGCCACACCTTCGCGCATGTGGCGCGGCACATTGGTGGCGACAAACCGGCCTCGCGCTACCAGGAAGCCACGCTGGGCGCGCAGCCCACCGCCAACTTCCACTACCGCCCCACCTGGGAGCCGCAATACGAGTTGTTCGACGCCTCGCGCAGCGCGGTGGTGCTGAAAGACTGGTACGTGCTGCGCGACCCGCGCCAGTACTACTACGCCACCTGGACCATGGCGCGCGCGCGCCAGCAAGAGGCGGTGGAATCGCAATACCAGTTCGTTGATGCGCGCGGCCTGCTGGCGCGCATGCCCGACGCGCTGCGTGCCGAGGTCTGCACGGTGATGATGCCGCTGCGTCATGTGGCCTGGGCCGGCAATATGAACAACTGCTTCATCGCCGCCTATGGATATGGCACGGCGTTCACGGCGCCAGCCACCTTCCATGCCATGGATCAACTCGGCATTGCCCAGTTCTTGACGCGCCTGGGCCTGGCCCTCGATGAACCCGGCGTGCTCGATGCCGGCAAGAACGATTGGCTGAACGGCCCGCGCTGGCAGGTGCTGCGCCGGCATGTGGAAGACACCCTGGTCATCAAAGACCCGTTCGAGCTGTTTGTGGCGCACAACCTGGCGCTTGACGGGATGCTGTACCCGCTCATCTACGGCAGCTTTGTTGACGAGTACCTGAACGAACACGGCGGCACGGCCATTGCCATGCTCACCGCCTTCATGCCCGAGTGGCACGAGGAAACCACGCGCTGGATTGATGCGGTGGTGAAGGTGGCTGCGGCCGAGTCACCCGCGAACAAGGCACTCATCGCCGGCTGGGCCAAGCAATGGGGCGACCGCGTGCAGGCGGCCTTGGCTCCGGTGGCTGAAATTGCCCTGGGCGCAAAAGGCCAGGATGCTTTGGCCACGGCGCGCGCGGCGTTTGACGCGCGATGCAAGAAGGCCGGCCAGCTTTGAAGTCAGCTCCTCTGAACTAACCATCTGCTCATGTCAAACGTTTTCATCGCCTTCCAAGCCAACGAGGAGTCGCGCCCCGTGGTCGATGCCATCCTGGCTGACAACCCCGAAGCCAAGGCCGTGTACTCGCCCGGGCTGGTGAAGATCGATTGCCCGCAGCGCCTGGTGATCAAGCGCGAAACCATCGAAGAGCAAGTGGGCCGCAAGTACGACTTGCAGCAGATCCACATCAACCTGGTCACGCTGTCGGGCAACATCGACGAAGACGATGACGAGCTCACGCTGAGCTGGAAGCACTGAGTCGGCTGAAGCAATATGGACACCCGCAGCGTCAAGAAAAAGCTCGGCCTGAAGGAGCGCTACGCCGCCATGACGCGCGGCCTGGCCTGGCAGACCAGTTACCAGCCGATGGACAAGGTGTTCCCCTTCGAGAAATACGAAGGCATCGTGATCCATGATTGGGCCAAGTTCGAAGACCCGTTCCGCATGACGGTCGACGCCTATTGGAAGTACCAGGGCGAGAAGGAAAAGAAGCTCTACGCTGTGATCGAGGCCTTTGCGCAGAACAACGGCCAACTCGGCATCAGCGATGCGCGCTATGTGAATGCGCTGAAGCTTTTCTTGCAGGGCGTCACACCACTGGAGTACTACGCCCACCGCGGCTTTGCCCACCTGGGCCGGCAGTTCAGCGGCGACGGCCTGCGCGTGGCCTGCCAGTTCCAGGCGGCCGATGAACTGCGCCACTTTCAGACTGAAACGCACGCGCTTTCCACCTACAACAAGTACTTCAACGGGCTGCACGAGGCACCGCACTGGTTTGACCGCGTCTGGTACCTCTCGGTGCCCAAGAGCTTTTTTGAAGATGCGTTCTCGGGCGGGCCGTTCGAGTTCATCACCGCGGTGAGCTTCAGCTTCGAATACGTGCTCACCAACCTGTTGTTCGTGCCCTTCATGAGCGGCGCCGCGCACAACGGCGACATGAGCACCGTGACCTTCGGCTTCAGCGCCCAGAGCGATGAAAGCCGGCACATGACGCTGGGCATTGAATGCATCAAGTTCATGCTTGAGCAAGACCCGGCCAATGTGCCCATCGTGCAAAGGTGGATCGACAAATGGTTTTGGCGCGGCTACCGGCTTCTCACCCTGGTGGCCATGATGCAAGACTACATGCTGCCCAAGCGCGTGATGAGCTGGAAGGAAGCCTGGGAGCTTTATGCCGAGCAAGCCGGCGGCGCGCTGTTCGCTGACCTGGAACGTTATGGCATCCGCCTGCCCAAGGGTTGGGCTGACGCTTGCGATGGCAAAGACCACATCAGCCACCAATCTTGGAACACCTTCTACGGCTATGGCGCTGCGGCGGCCTTCCACACCTGGGTGCCGCAGCCCGAAGAAATGCGCTGGCTGAGCGAGAAGTACCCGCAGAGTTTTGACCGCTACTACCGCCCACGTCTGGAGCACTACGGCGAGCGCGAAGCGCAAGGCAAGCGCTTCTACAACGCCACCTTGCCCATGTTGTGCCAGGTGTGCCAGATACCGATGTTCTTCACCGAACCCGGCAACCCGCGCCGCGTGGCTTACCGCGAAACCGAGCACGAGGGCCAGGCCTACCACTTCTGCTCCAGCCACTGCGCAGAGATCTTCGAGCACGAGCCACAGAAGTACGTGCAGGCCTGGCTGCCGGTGCACCAGATCATGCAGGGCACCTGCTTCAAGCCCGATGCGAAACCCGGCGCGGCGGGTTTCGAACCCATGCCCGCGGTGCTTGACTACTACGCGGTGAACCAAGGCCGCGACAACCTCGGCTTTGCCGGCAGCGAAGACCAGCGCAATTTCGAGGAATGGGGCGGTGGCCAGGATGCGAAAGAGGGGCAGTTGTGACGGTGCAGGCGCTAGCCGAATACAGCTTCCCGCCGCGCGACGCCGTGCTGCGGTTTCCGCAGCCGGTGCTCTACGTCGGCTGGGACGAGCACATGATGTTTTGCGCACCGCTGGCCATTGCCATGCCCGACATGTGTTTTGCCGATGTCATCACCCGCGTGTTGCCGCGCCTGTACGGCGAACACCCCGACTTCACGCACATCAACTGGCCCAGCGTGCAGTGGTTTCGCTCGGCCAACCTGTTCACGCCCAGGCTGCGCGAGACGCTGGCGGCGCAAGGCTTTCATCACAAATCGGTGCTGCGTTTTCGCACGCCGGGGCTGGAGGGCCTGCGCGGCTCTTGCGGCTAATCTCTTACGTTGCAGTCCCTTGGGCCCGGTGCCCGTCCAAGGTGGCTGCCCTACCAGATTCGGGCCCAGCAATGCGATCTTGAGGAGACATGCAAATCATGAAGAAGACTCTGACGATGTTCGGCCTGGCCGCGGCCACCGCCTTGCTGGCCGCGCCGGCCCTGGCGCAAGTGAAGTGCGGCCTGTCCAACGGCAAAAAGGCCACCGGCGAGCCGATTCAAATTGGCGCGGTCGTGGGCAAGACGGGTCCCGAAGACTTTTCGTCTTCAGCGCGCGCCGCGGCCGCGTACTTCAAGTGCGTGAACG
>JAYUHT010000454.1:0-3852 GCA_043766725.1 Burkholderiales bacterium
CACGCCGCGCCTCAGCGCGGCCCACAACGTGGGCAGGTCCACCACCGCCGCGGCGGCGGCGGCGGCCAGCGTGCCGCACAGCAAGGCCAGGTTGGGCACCGCCACGCCTTGCAGCAAGGCCCAGCCCAGGGCGAGCTGGCCCACGGCGTGGCCCGACTCGATGAGGTTGTAGCGCCAGGTGCGCAACGCGCCGCGGTTGAAGGCCTGGTTGATGACCACCAGGCTGCGCAGGCCGACGATGGGGATGGCCAGCCACAGACCGCGGCGCAGTTCGGCTTGCAGGGGCAGCAGCCACAGCGCAGCGGCAAAGAGCAGGCCGAAGGCCACCCATGTGCCGGCCAGGCAACGGTAGGCGCCGGCTTGCAGGGCGGGCAGTTGACCGTCGCGCTGTGCAGCATCGACATGCCGCGTCACCGCCACCTGGATCCAATAGAACAGCACCGACTGCGCCATCAGCACCACGCTCATCACCAACGCGAAGATGCCGTACTCGCCGGGCGAGGTGTGGCGCGTGAAGAGGTAGATCGACGCAAACGAGGCCAGGGCCGGCACCACCTGCGATGGCAAAAAACCCAGCACTTGGCGCATCAGGGTCATTGCAAATCCATGCCCTGCGGCATAGGCCGTGCACCCAGCACCCGCCGGCGCGCCTTGTGCCACACCGCGCGCCAACTGAAGTGCCAGGCCTTGCCATCGACCAGCGTGCGCTGGCCCCAGGCGTTGAGCGTGTGCAGGCCGGCCGGGCACGGGCCATCGGGCTGCGGTGCCAGGCGGCGCACCAGGGTTTCACGATAGGTCTGCGGCGTGCATTGCTCAACGCGGTACAACGCCAATGCCGAGCCGTAGCCGCTGCTGGCGTCCTGCCCTGGGCGATAGAGCTGCCCAGCGTGCCAGAAAAAGTTGCCGGCCATGCGCGCGCCGCGCAGATCAAGCAGCACCGGGTTGTGCGCATGGGGCTGCCAGGGCCCAAGCAGCTGGTCGGCGTGGTACAGGCACAGGTTGGCCCAGGGCTCGCGGTCGGCATCGCTGAAGGCCAGCCAGAAGCGCCCCTGCCAGTGAAAGATGGCCGGGTCGGCGACGGCGACACCGCTGATCAGGCGCGCCGGCGTCGCCCAGCGCCCGTCGGGGCTGACTTCGTGCAACACGCACTCCCGCCGCTCGCCCGTTTCGGCCAAGCCGTACAGGCGCCCGTCATGCTCGAAGACATTTGGAAACGACGCATGCCCGGCACCTTGCAACGGCACCCGTGCCAGCGTCACCAGGTCGTCGCCCAGGGCCTGCACGTGTTCGATGTGGCCCACGCCGGTGTGGGCGTCATAGCGTTCACAGAACAGTTGCGTGGGCTCGCCCGGCATGCCGAACGGATCGGCCCAGTAGCCGTTGGCGTCGCGCTGCGCCAGCCAGCGCACGCGCGGCAGTCCGGGGCGTTCAATCAAGGTGTGGATGGGTGCGTCAATCACGCCCACACGCCAGTGCTCGGTCAGCCAGCGTTCGCGTGTGCCGCGCAGCGCGGCGCGCCAACGGCCCTGGCACAGCGCCGCCAACACGGCCGGCCCTGCCAGCGCGGGCAAGGGCTCGACCGGGTGGGCAGCCACGCTCGTCGCGCCTGCGCTACCGGCATCGGCATCGGCCCAGCGTTGCAGCGCTTGCTCAAGCAACCGGTACAGGGTTTCAAACAAGCCGTCCACACCACGGCGGTAGTGCGCGCTGGCGCTGCCGCACACCTGGTGCAGCCGCTGCCAGCCGGGCTGGCCCGGGGCCTGGCACAGCAGCGTCAACTGCGCGCCCTGGCCTTGCGCCAGGTGTGCCACGCCGGGCCAGCGCGCGGCCAACTGGCGGCCTTGCCCGTCCACCGGCACCCAGCGCGGCATGGTCAGGCTGCGCACCGGCACTTGCGGGCACAGGTCGATCAACAGCTCGGCCACCTGCGGCTCGTGCGCGGCTTGCAGCCAGGGTTGCAGCGCCAGCGGCGGGCCCGGCCGCAGCAGCGCCGCCGCTTGCGGGCCGTGCGCCCAGGGCGTGCCAACGGGCACCGCCCAGACGCGCAGGTTCACCCCCGGCAACTGGGCCAGCCTGGCGGCCAGCTCCGCCACCCACAGCGGCAAGGTGCCAGCGGGAATGCGCAGGGCGACTACAAGCATGGGTGCAGGGGCCAAGCTTGCATCGCGCGAGGAATCAAGACTCATAGCCGGCGGTAGACGGCGTCGGGCAAGTGGTAGCGGCGCTTGTTGAGCACCGTGCCCAGCAGGTTGGCCTTGACGGCGCGCAGGCTGGCCACCAACGCCTCGGCCACCGGCGCGCGCGTGCGTTCGGCTTCAAGCACCACGACCACGCCGTCGCAGTGCGACGCCACCATCAGCCCCAGGCGCGACAGCGCGGTGGCCGGCATGTCCAGCACCACTTCGTCGAACTGCGCACGCAAGGCCAGCCACAGATCGCTGCGTGCGAGCAAGGCAAATTGCGCGTCGCTGGGGGCATGTGGCAGCAAGCTGCCCTGCCACCAGCCGTCTTCGCTGCGCTGCAGCGCGGCGCGCAAGTCGTCCTGGCGCGCCAGGCAGTCCAGCACGCCTTGACCTTCGCCGGTACGGGTCCCGGCCTGGCCGCCCAGCACCAACACCTTGCGTCCCATGCTGGCCACGGCCAGGCTGGCGTAAGCGCGCGCCAGCGTGGTGGTGCCCTCACCGGCGCCGCTGGCGATGAATTCAATCAGGCGCCCACTGCGGTGCGCCAGAGCGGCATCCACCCGCACCAACAGTTCCGCCAGGTGGGACAGGTCGAGTTTGCTGTTCATAAAACCACTCACTTGAGAGGACACGGTCTCGGCGTCAAAGGCCGATGGGGTTTGCAGTGCCGGCGCGACGTTGAGCGCGCTGCGCACGCCGCGCAAACGCAGCAGATCGAGCGCCGTCTTGCCGATGAAGGCGGTGTTGGTGTCGGCGTAACGGCGCCACAGCCGCCGCGGCTCGCTGGCCAGGCGGTGCAGCCACTCCAGGCCGCGCGCGCGCATCCAGGCTGGTGCGTGCATCACGGCGCCGGTGTGGAAGTCGAACGCCGCGCCCACGCCCAGCATCACGGCGTTGACGTGGCCGCGGTGGTCGGCCATCCACAGCTCCTGCTTCGGGCAACCCAGGCTGACGAAAAGCAGCCCCGCGCCGCTGGCGTTGATGGCCTGCACCACGGCCTGGTCTTGCGCCGCCGTGAGCGGGCGAAACGGCGGCGCATGGCAGTACGCAATGATCAACGCCGGAAAGGCGTGCCGCAGCACCGCTTGCAGCTCATCCAGCCGTTGCGCCGTGGCACCATACAGGCCGATGGGCAGGCCCTGCTCGCCGGCCGCTGCGCAGAGTTGCCACATGCTGCCGGGCCCGTCCAGGCGCATTTGCTGTGCATGCCCTTTGCGGCGCAGGCTCCAGGCGATGGGCGCGCCGTCGCTGGCGGCCAGGTCGGCCAGTTCAATCACCCGGCCATGGCGCGCCTCGCGGTTGGCCGTGACCACCGAGTGCACGTTGACGAAACACACATAGCGCGACTGCCGCTGCTGCGCCCATTCGAGCACCACTTGCTGCAGACGCTGGGCGCTCAGGGCGTCGATCGGCACGCCGATCACGCGCTCACGCTGGCGCCGTGAGTAGTC
The DNA here is from genome assembly GCA_043766725.1 of Burkholderiales bacterium. Taxonomy (GTDB): domain Bacteria; phylum Pseudomonadota; class Gammaproteobacteria; order Burkholderiales; family Burkholderiaceae_C; genus Rubrivivax. The sequence goes on from JAYUHT010000454.1 coordinate 3,635, forward strand.
GTCGCTCGGCGGTGCAATCCCAGGCAGGTTCACACTGCGGCCGCGGCCGGCTGCACCCTGCGCCAGGCGCAGATAGTTCTCATACACCGGCGCCAGCACCTGCGCGGGTTGATAGTTTTGGATGGCCTTGACCGCATTGGCCCCACCAAGCTTTGCGGCGCCGTCCAGCACTTCGGCCAGGGTGGCGGCAAACGCCACGGCACTGCGCTCGGCTGCGA
>JAYUHT010000455.1:0-3851 GCA_043766725.1 Burkholderiales bacterium
GGGCCGATCACGTCGCTGATGTAGGCGCCAACGTCGAGGCTGACATGGCGGAACTCGACAGTTTGCAGGCCGTTCTGGATAGCGTGCTTGAAATCGAAATCGGTGGGGCCAGGGTTCTTCAGCAGGCTGACCATCTGGATGCCGGCATCTGCGCTGCCGTCGATGGCCCATTCGAGCACGAAATCGGCCGTGATCTGCGGAAAGCCGCCGTCGTCGCCGGCAATGCCCAGCGTCATGGCCAGTTCGACCGAGGCTTCGGCACCCACCAGCACATCGAAGCCCATTTGGCCGAGTTCAGACAGGCCCAGCCGGTCATCGGCGGCGTTCGTCTTGTTGTCGATGTTGATGGCAAAGCTGGCGCTCAGATGGGTGTTGTCGTCGGCGTTGTTGCCGTTGACGTCAACGTTTGCTGCCGTGAATTCAAGGAAACCCAGCGTGCCCTTCAGGCTCGCATCGGGCAGCGTGACCGTGGCGGTGAGCAGCAACTCATTGGGGTCGCCCACGAAGAGGAAGAAGCCGTCCTTGCCACTCAGGCCGAAGCCCAGGTCAAGCTCCCAATCGATGTCGAGCTCGATCCGGCCTTCGGTTTCCAGACGCAGGCCGGGAATGCCCAGGTCCAGGCCGATGTCGCCGCCGATGTTGCCCAGGTTCTTGCCGATCTTGACCTTCCACCAGATTTCAGCATCCTTGACTTCGCTGACGTTGGCCAGGTTGTTGAACGAGGTGATGTCGTTCAGGCCGCCGTCGATGAAGTCGCCGCCAACAACCTGCTTTCTTGCAGCGCCGGCCAGATCAATCACTTCGAAGTGGCTGGTGGCGTCAGGCGTCGTGACCCAGTCGTCGTTCACCGTCATCTTGCTGGCGGTGTTGGCAACGATGGTGCGGGTTTGACCGGCGCCGGTGCCCGAAATGATGTGCAGTTGGTGGCCCTTGAAGGCATCGACGGTGAAGCTGGCGCCGGTCTTGGTCAGGGTGTTGATCGTTGCCGACGTGGCCAGGGTGTCGGCAACCACCACCTCGTCGGTGGTGGCGATCAGCACATCCAGCCCGCCCGGGCCGAGCAGCTTGAACAGGATGTCCTTGATGCCATTCTGGCTGGGGTCGGCGAGCTTTTCCACCTCGTTGCGGAAGTCGCTGAGGAAGCCGACGCGGAAGTCGCCGATCACGTCAGCGCCTTGCGCCAGCTTGTCGCCGATCAGCGGCATGGTGAAGCCCAGGATGTCGCCATCGAGCGCCGTCTGCACACCGCCCAGCACCAGGTCGACGCCATCGACGATGAACAAAATCTGGTCGAGCAGGCTCAGGTTGGCCAGGCCGGTGGTCAGCCCATCCAGCACTTCTGAAACGTTAAGAACGATGCTGTCGTTGTTGGTTGGCGCATCGGCGTTCTGGGTCGCGCCCACTGCGGTGAAGTACTCGTAGGTGCTGGTGGCATTGGGCGTGGTGCTCCAGGCCGTGTTCACCGTCAATGTGTTGGCCGTGGTGGCGGTCACCGCGCGAACCTGGCCCTCGCCGGCGCCGCCGGTGATGCGAACGATCTTGCCGGTGACCGAAGCCACACCGAAAGCGGCCGTGCTGTCGCTCAGCGTGGTGGCCGTGGCCGAGGTGGCCGTGCCGGCCTTGATCAAGATGTCGGCGTCCTTCTGGAGCGCAAACGGCGTGGCGTTGCCCAGGTTGCGCAAATCGCCATACAGCGTCACGTCGCCCACATGGTGCGACTCGCTGGGGAAGTAGATCGGCAGCGTCGCACTTACCGGCGCGGCGAGGTTCACTTGCATGCCGCCGAGAACCGCACCAATGGTGGCAAACGTCACCTCCCTGCGGCCGACCGGGACGAGAACGTTCAATTCGTTGGTGATCGTGCCGGCCGTGAACAAGGCGCTGGCCAAGGCCACGTCCAGCGTACCGGCAATGCTGGCCCGGCCGTCAATGACGGAAATGCTCAAGGGCCCCAGGCCCGCCTTGAAGGCCAGGTTGGTGCCGCTGAGCGTGAGCTCGCCGCCGAGGTGACTGCTGTCGTACACATAGAGCTTGGGCAAGGTCAGCGAAGCGGGGTTCAGTTGAATGCCGATGTCCAGCTCAAACGTGGCACTGCCCTTGGCGCCGAGCGTGGCGTTGCCGGTGAAATCAACCAGCCCGCCAAGCGCATCAGGAAGATTGAGTTTAGGGATCGACACGGAAAGTGACTTGTCGAACGCCGCGCCCAGGTTGAGTTCGAGCTTGAGCAGGTCGTCGCTGTGGTCCAGCGGCGTGCCGTAATCGTCGAGGCGGAACACGAGCAGGTCGCCGGCCGGGTCGACACCGAAGGCTTCGCTGATCTTCTGGTCGAGGAATTGCAGCGAACCGGCCGGGTCGTTCTGCACCTGCACCAGAGCGTCGGAGAACTTGTCGGCGAATTCGAGCAAGTCGTTGATGCTCACGTTCACCAGTGGAATCGGCTCGTTCATGACAGCAGACGCGGCGTCGAAGCTGTTCAACAATTTGCCCACCGCCACCAGCGCATCGATGATCGACGCGAAGCTGAAGTTCACGTTCTGGAACGACAGCAACTCGCTGAGGTTGCTGGTGTGGAAGTCAACCTTCGGCGCCAGCGGCGTGCCGATCTTCAGGCCCTTCAGGGTGCCGGGCGTGGGGTCGGCCAGGTCGGGCAGATCGCTCAACACCGTGACCGTGGTGAAACCAGCGGCAAAGACGACGGTGTCGACAAAGGTCTTGAAGCCCTTGTCGGTGCCGGCCAGCTCGGTGGCGCTCTTGTCGGCCTCGACCAGTGCGCCGCGAATGAACTTGTCGGTGAAGTCGCCGGTGAGCTTGATGTGCCTGGCGTCCACGCGCACCACCGGAGCCGCTGTGGCGAGATCAACGCTGTCGGCCCACTTCGTGAACAGGTCGCCCAGGTTGGTGTCCACGCCGATGGAGGCGTTGGTCACGGTGATGAAGGGCACGCCTTCCACCTTCAGGCCCAGGTCGAGCTGGCCCAGGCCGGTGAGGCTGGGCGCATCGAGCAGCTTCTTGAAATTGGCGCCGCTGGAGAAGCTGGCGATGAGTTCGGTGAGTGAAATCTGGCCGTCTGCACCCGGGCTGCCCGCCGTGGCGGGGTCCTTGAGGCCGAGCTTCAGCTGCGCATCCAGGCTGGCGCCGCCGTCGAGGATCACACTCACAAAGCCGAAGCGCGCCACGGCGTTCAGGCCGTCGGTGGTGATGAAGTCGCCATCGGTGTCGAACACCACGCCGGCAGCGTTGAGCTGCGGCGTGCTCAGGTTCAGGTTGGCCTCCAGCGTCACGTCCTTCAAGAAGAATCGGTCGGTGAGCTTCACGCCAGTAAGCCCAGCGCCTTCGATCTTGCCGTCCAGCGTGGTGGCGCTGAGCGAATCCGCGCCTATCAGACCCAGGTGCACCGCGGCCTTGGAGCCGTTGATGGCACTCAGCGTGAAGGTGTGGGCATTGGGGTTGGTGAGCAGCTTGCCGTTGCTGTCGAGCGAAACGGGCAGGAAGGTCTTGTCGATCAAGTCGAGGCCGGTCTTGGCATCGTTGATCTTCACCTCCACCACGCTGGCACCACCCATGGCGGTTTGAATGGCGGTGATGACCTTCGCAATGTCGTCATCGCTGCTGGCCAAGGTGACGCGCACCACGGTGCCCGCCGGGTTGGCGGGGTTGCTGACGCGGATTTCGAAGTCAGCGTTGTCAGCCGTATTGGGCACACCCACCGCCTTGAGGCCCAGCGCGGTGGCCGCAGCTGCGCTGGTGGCGGTGATGGTGAAGGCCGAGATGCGGTCGCTGCTGGGCGGCGTGGGCGTCAGGGCCGACAGCACCAGTTGGTTGCCGGCGGAGTCGGCCAGCAGCAAGCCGTC
>JAYUHT010000456.1:0-3849 GCA_043766725.1 Burkholderiales bacterium
CGCCATGCGTCGTTGCAAATCCGCGCCATAGCGAGAGCTATGGCTGTGGTTTGCGCCTAGCCTGGCAAACGAATCCATCGTTTTCCTCGTGTTCCGAAACTTATGGGTCGGAGTACTAGACGCCGGCGCCTATTGCTTCTTCAGGTTCCAGTACATGTTGCCGTTGGTCACGAAGAAGCCGCTCACGCCCTTGCGCGCGGCCATGGGCTGGGAGTATTCGCCCAGCGGCGCATGCGTGGCCACTTCAAAGGCGCGCGCGTGAATGGCATCGGCCAGTTTTTTCTTCGTTGGCTCGTCGGTGGCGCGCATGAACTCGTTGCGCAGGGTCACCAATTTCTCGTCGGTGGCCCAGCCGAACCAGGTGCTCTTTTCGCCGCGCGTGTCGATGGCCGGGTTGCTGATCGGGTTCCACACATCGAATGCCTGCCAGGCCGTCAGGAACATGTGCCAGCCGCCCTTGTCGGGCGCGTCTTTCTTGGCGCGCCGGCCCACCAGCGTCTGCCAGTCCATGGCCTGCAAATCGACCTTGAATCCAGCCTGTCGCAGCAATTGCGCCGCCACATCGGGCAGCTTTTGGATGCTGGCCAGGTCGGTGGGTTTCATGATCACGATGGGTGTGCCGTCGTAGCCAGATGCCTTGAGCAGGTCTTGCGCCTTCTTCATGTTGCTCTTGGCCTGAACGTCGCTGCCAGCCACGCTGCCGAACGGCGTGCCGCAAACGAACATGCTGGCGCAAGGTTTGTACAGTTCCTTCACGCCCACCTGCGCGCGCAAGAACGGCTCCTGGCTGAACGCGGCCAGCGCGGCCTGGCGCACCTTGACGTTGTCAAACGGCTTGTGCAGATGGTTGAAGCGCGCCATGTACTGCAAGCCCTTGTTGGCGTAGACGGGCAGTTGCAGTGAGGTGTCGGCCTTCACGGTTTCGAAGTGGTCGAAACCCAGCGCCTCGATGATGTCGACCTCGCCCTTTTGCAGCGCATTCACCTGCGCTTGCGCATCGCGCAGCGCCAGGTTCCATTCCACGCGATCCACGTAGACATGCTTGCCGCCGGCGCTGCCCGATGGCGGCTCGTTGCGCGGCACGTATTTGGCGAACTTGGTGTAGACGGCCTTGTCACCAGGTTTGAATTCATCGCGCTTGAAGACATAAGGGCCGGAGCCAATGTGTTCTTCGATCTGCTTGAAGGCGTCGGTGTCGGCCATGCGCTTGGGCATGATGAAGGGCACGTTGCTGCTCGGCTTGCCCAGTGCTTCAAGCACGAAGCCGCAGGCTTCGCCCAGGAAGATGCGGAAGGTGTCGGGCGTGGGCGTGTCCATGCTTTGGACGAACTGGAACAACGCCGAACCCATGGCGTCGCGCTTGCCCCAGCGCTGCAAGCTGGCCACCACGTCTTCACTGGTCACCGGCTTGCCATCATGGAATTCCAGGCCCTTGCGCAGCTTGAACGTCCACAGCCGGTGGTCAGCGCTTTCAGTCCAGCTCTCCACCATCTGCGGCTTGACCTTGGCGTTCTCGTCGGTGCCGAACAGGGTGTCGTAAATCATGTAGCCGTGGTTGCGGCTCATGTAGGCGGTGGTCCAGATCGGGTCGAGGATGGCCAGGTTGCTGTGCGGCACGATGCGCAGCACGCTGTTCTGCGCGGCCGTGGGCAGGCTGGTCAGGCCCGCGGCGGCCATGGCGGCGGCGAGCAAGGCGCGGCGGAGGATGGAGTGATGGTGCATGGTGCGATCCTTCAGGAGTCGATGGGCGTGCGGTGGGCAGCGTTGGCGCAATGCGTGGAAACGTGGTGCGGCAGCTTGGTGCGCAGCGTTGGAGCATGCACCAGATCAACGCCCGGCCCGGCGGCATGGCATGGGTAATTTCCCGGGGCACGCCCCGCCCGCGCGGCGTGCCGCAGCAAAATCGCCCCACCATGATCACCCTTCAAGACATTGAGGCCGCCGCGCAGCGTTTGCACGGCCAGGTGGTGCAAACGCCTTGCTTGCATTCGCGCACGCTGTCTGGCCTGGCGGGGTGCGAGGTCTTCCTCAAGTTCGAGAACTTGCAGTTCACGGCGGCGTTCAAGGAACGTGGGGCGCTCAACCGCATGGCCCAGCTCAGCGCGCAAGAGCGGCACAGCGGCGTGCTCGCCGTTTCAGCCGGCAACCACGCCCAGGCCGTGGCCTATCACGCCCAGCGCATGGGCCTGCCCGCCACCATCGTGATGCCGCGTTACGCGCCCGACGTAAAGGTGGCCAACACGCGGCGTTTTGGCGCCGAGGTGGTGTTGCAAGGCGACACCTTCGATGACGCCCGCGCAATTGGCCTGGCCATGGCGCAAGCGCGCGGGCTGACGCTGATCCACCCCTTCGACGACGCCGCCGTGATGGCCGGCCAGGGCACCATCGCGCTCGAAATGCTGGCGCAAGCGCCGCAGCTCGACACCCTGGTGCTGCCGGTGGGCGGCGGTGGCCTGGCTGCCGGCATGGCGGTGGCGGCACGCGCGCTCAAACCCGGCATGCAGATCTATGGCGTGCAGACCGAGCGCTTTGCCGCGGTGTGGAACGCGCGGCATGCGCCGGCGCAAACCGCCAGGTCCATCGGGCAAGCCACGGTGGCCGATGGCATCGCGGTGAAGACCCCTGGCGTGGCCGCACTGGAAGTGATGCAGGCGATGTTCGAAGACATCGTGCTGGTGAATGAAGACGACATCGAGCAAGCCATCGTGCTGTTGATCGAAATCGAGAAGACCGTGGTTGAAGGCGCTGGCGCCGTGGGCCTGGCCGCGCTGCTGCGCCACCGCGAACGCTTTGCCGGGCGCTGCGTGGGGCTGGTGCTGTCGGGCGGCAACATCGAGCCGCTGGTGCTGGCCGAGATCATTGAACGCGGCATGGTGCGCTCGGGCCGCCTGGCGCGGCTGCGCGTGGTGGTGCGTGATGTGCCCGGCGCGCTGGCCGAAGTGGCGCTGCTGCTGGGCGAGCTGGGCGCCAACATCGACGAAGTGCAACACCAGCGCGCGTTCACCACGCTGTCGGTGGAGCATGTGCAGATCGACGTGGTGGTGCGCACCCGCGGCAACGAGCATGTCGATGAAATCGTGGCCGCCATTCATCAGCGTGGCCACGCGGTCGAGCGGGTTCACTGAACAGCTATAACGGCAGATTGAACAGGACAAGCATGCACCCGACGATCATCGCCAGCCAAACCCCGAACAAGGTGGCCTGGCGCATGGCCGACAGCGGCCTGGAAACCACCTACGCGCAGCTTGAAGCACGCTCCAACCAGCTCGCGCACCTCTTCCGCCGCCTCGGGCTGAAGCCCGGCGACCACCTGGCGTTGCTGCTGGAAAACCACCCGCGCTATTTTGAAATCTGCTGGGCCGCGCAACGCAGCGGCCTGATCTTCACCGCCATGAGCAGCCGGCTCACGGTGGGCGAGGCGGCCTACATCGTGGGCGACTGCGCGGCCAAGTTGTTCATCACCTCGCGTGCGTTGGCCGGCGTGGCTAACGATCTGTTAAGCCAAACGCCGAATGTGCTGCACCGCTTCATGCTCGATGGTGCCGCGCCCGGCCACGCCGCGCTGGAGCCCGCCATGGCGGCCGAGCGCGAAACGCCGGTTGCCGATGAGACCGCGGGCGGCGACATGCTGTATTCATCCGGCACCACCGGCCGGCCCAAGGGCGTGATGGTGCAGGCCGAGTCCGACGACATCGCCTACATGGGCAGCCTGGCCAAGGTGTGCATCGGCGTCTTCGGCATGGGGCCTGACACGGTTTACCTTTCGCCCGGGCCGCTGTACCACGCCGCGCCGCTGCGCTTTTGCATGCGCGTGCACGCCGCGGGCGGCACCGTGGTGGTGATGGAACA
>JAYUHT010000457.1:0-10122 GCA_043766725.1 Burkholderiales bacterium
CAGCGCGTCGAGCTTTTTCTGGTCGAGCGTCAGGTTCTCGTAGCCCCAGCGCGCTTGCTCGCCGGACATGACCTTGCCCTTGCCGAAGCGCTCTTGCGCGCGCCGCACACCTTCCACCGACAGCATCGCCGCCGTGACGCCGCGCATGTACAGCACCTGGCCGACTTCCTCTTTCGGCCCCGTGCCCTGGCCCTTGCCGTGCACCAGCGTCAGGATGTCCTTGGTGACCTTGGCGTTGGGCTCTGCGCCGTGCTGCAAGGCGAGGGCGTTGTAGCCCTTGGCGCCGTCACCCACGTCTTTCACGTCGGGCTCGGCACCGGCCCACCACACGCCGTACATCTTGTCGCGCGGGTAGCCCGTGGCCACGGCTTCCTTCAGCGAGGTGGAGTTCATCACCCCCCAGCCCCAGAGGAACAGGTAGTCGGGCCGGTTCTGGCGGATCTGCAACCAGGTGGCTTTTTGCTCAACGCCGGGGTGGGCCACCGGCAGCAGGCTCAGCTCGAAGCCGTGCATCTTGGCGCGTTCTTGCAGCAGCGCGATCGGCTCCTTGCCGTACGGGCTGTCGTGGTAGACGAGCGCAATCTTCTTGCCCTTGAGCTTGTCCAGCCCACCTTCCTTCTTGCCCACGTGCTGCACCAGGATGTCAGCGGCCACCCAGTAGGTGCCCACCAGCGGGAAGTTCCACTTGAACACGCCGCCGTCGGCACTTTCGCTGCGGCCGTAGCCCGAGGTGAGGATCGAGACTTTGTCGCCGGGTGCCTTTTCGGTCAGCGCGAAGGTGATGCCGGTGGACAGCGGGTGCACCGAGGTGGCGCCGCCGTGCTTGCCCTTCAGACGTTCGTAGCATTCCACGCCGCGGTCGGTGGCGTAGCCGGTTTCGCACTCTTCGAAGATCACCTTCACGCCGTTGATGCCGCCTTGGGCGTTCACCAGCTTCCAGTAATCGGCCATGCCGTTGGCGAACGGCACGCCGTTGGGCGCGTAGGCGCCGGTGCGGTACACCAGCGAAGGGAAGAACTGCTCCTTCGCTTGCGCCAAGGCGGTTGGCGCGGTGGCCAGGCTGGCCAGGGCAACCGCGGCGAACGCCACGGTGCTGGCAAGGGACTTCAACTTCATGTCTGCCTCCAGAGGGTGAAAAGAGCACTCGTCAGTGCGTGGTGAAAGGGGTGGGACGTGCTGCGAACAACGCTCGCGGTGGGGCTTGGCGCGTAGTGGTTTTCCGCCATCACAGCCATCAATGAGGGAAGGGCCACAGCCGCAGTTTTTCTTTGGCAATCGACCACAGCCGCGCCAGGCCATGTGGCTCGACGATCAGGAAGAACACGATCAGCGCGCCGAAGATCATGAACTCAAGGTGCGACGCCAAGGCCGTTGAGATCGGGATGCCCAGCCAGCCCGGCGCCTGGTTCAGCAGCAGCGGCAAGATGACGATGAACGCGGCACCGAAGAAGCTGCCCATGATGGAGCCCAGGCCGCCGATGATGACCATGAACAGCAACTGGAACGAGCGGTCGATGGAAAAGGCGGCCGGCTCCCACGCGCCCAGGTTGATGAAGCCCCACAGCCCGCCGGCCACGCCGACGATGAACGAGCTGACGGCGAAGGCTGTCAATTTGGCGTACATCGGGCGGATGCCGATCACCGCCGCGGCCACGTCCATGTCACGAATGGCCATCCATTCGCGGCCGATGTGGCTGCGCACCAGGTTCTTGGCCAACACGGCAAACACCACCACGAACGTGAGGCAGAACAGGTACTTCTGCACCGGCGATTCGATCGGCAAGCCCAGCACCTGCAAGTTCGACACCGACACCGAGCCCGATGAGGAGTCGTTGGTGAACCACTTGATGCGCAGGAACGCCCAGTCGACGAAGAACTGCGCGGCCAGTGTGGCCACCGCCAGGTACAGGCCTTTGATGCGCAACGAAGGAATGCCGAACAACACCCCCACCACGGTGGCGCACGCGCCGCCCAGCAACAGCGATGCGATCACCGGCATGCCCGCAATGCGCACCTGAAAGTTGTACGCGGCGTAGGCGCCGACGGCCATGAAGGCGCCGGTGCCCAGCGAAATCTGGCCGCAGTAGCCGACCAGAATGTTCAAGCCGATGGCCGCCAGCGCGAGGATCAGGAACGGGATCAGGATGGCGCGAAAGGTGTATTCCGGCACCACCAGCGGCACGATGATGAAGGCCAGCACCAGCAGCCCCAGCATCACGATGCGATCCTGGCGGATGGGGAAGACCTGTTGGTCAGCGGCGTAGCTGACTTTGAACTGGCCGTTTTCGCGGTAGATCATGGACGTTGACTTTCAGGCCTAGACGCGGTCGATGATCTTTTAGTTACGGCACGCTGCGCTTGACTTGGCTGCGCCAAGTCAGGCTGCACTGAAAAATCATTGAGCGCGTTCATACGCGATCAATGATTTTTTCGCCGAACAACCCCTGGGGTCGGGCGAGCAGGAAAAACAAGGCCAGCACATAGGCAAACCAGATCTCGATGCCGCCGCCCAGATGCGGGCCGATGTAGACCTCGGACAGCTTTTCGCCCACGCCGATGATCAGCCCGCCGATGATGGCGCCGGGCACCGAAGTGAGGCCGCCCAGGATGACCACCGGCAAGGCCTTCAGCGCGATTTGCGACAGCGAAAACTGCACCCCGAGCTTGCTGCCCCAAATGACGCCGGCCACCAGCGCGGCAAAGCCCGCGACGCTCCAGACGATGACCCAGATGTGGTTCAGCGGAATGCCGATCGAATTGGCGGCCTGGTGGTCATCGGCCACCGCACGCAACGCGCGCCCGGTGTTGGTCTTTTGGAAGAACAGCGCCAACACGGCCACCAGCGCGGCCGAAACGCCCGCCGCCACCATGTCTTCCTGGTTGATGAGCACGCCGCCTTGAAAGACGTCTTGCAGCAAGAACACCGGCTCTTTGGGCATGCCGACATCGATCTTGTAGATGTCGCTGCCGAACAGCGTTTGGCCGAAGCCGTCGAGAAAGTAGGTGATGCCCAGGGTGGCCATCAACAAGGTGATGCCTTCTTGGTTAACCAGCTTGCTCAACACCAGGCGCTCGATCAGCCAGGCCAGGGCAATCATCACCAGCATGGCCGCCATGAAGCCCAGCACGTTGCCCAGCACCTTGTGCTCGAAGCCCAGCCCTTTTGGGATCCATTCCGAAAAGCGTGCCATTGCCAACGCAGCAAACAACACCATCGCGCCCTGGGCGAAGTTGAACACGCCCGAGGCCTTGTAGATGAGCACGAAGCCCAAGGCGATGAGCGAATACAGCATGCCGGCCATCAGGCCGCCGATGAGTACTTCAAGAAAAAATGCCATGGCCTGGGCTCAGTTCAGTGGCGCTCAGTGCGACGTGCCGAGGTAGGCGTTGATCACATCCGGGTTGGCGCGCACTTCATCGGGCGTGCCGTCGCCGATTTTCTTGCCGTAGTCGAGCACCACCACGCGGTCTGAAATGTCCATCACCACGCCCATGTCGTGTTCGATCAGCACGATGGTGGTGCCGAACTCCTCGTTCACTTCCAGCACGAAGCGGCACATGTCCTGCTTCTCTTCAACGTTCATGCCGGCCATGGGTTCATCGAGCAGCAGCACCTGCGGCTCCATGGCTAACGCTCGACCCAAGTCAACGCGTTTTTGCAGACCATAGGGCAGGCGGCCGACAGCAGTTTTGCGAAAGGCCTGGATTTCCAAAAAGTCGATGATGTGTTCAACAAATTCGCGGTGCTGGGCTTCTTCGCGCTGCGCCGCGCCGAAGTGAATGGCCTGCTGGAAGATGTTGGTCTTCATCTTCAGGTTGCGCCCGGTCATCAAGTTGTCGATGACGTTCATGCCTTTGAACAGCGCCAGGTTCTGGAAGGTGCGCGCCACGCCCATGACAGCCACTTCGCGCGAATTCATGTGGTCGAATTTCTGGCCGCGAAACGTGATGGAACCCTGCTGCGGCGTGTACACGCCGTTGATGCAGTTGAGCATGCTGCTCTTGCCCGCACCGTTGGGGCCGATGATGGCGCGCACTTCATGTTCGAGCACATTGAAGCTGATGTCGCTCAGCGCCTTCACACCGCCGAAGTTCAGGCTGATGTTGTTCACATCCAGCACCACCTCAGGCGCCATCTTACCCGCCGGTTTGGCAGCCATCTATGCCGCCTTCCTAACGCTTGGAAAGACTTTGGTGTCGCCAATTTTCAAGTCAGCCGCCACCGTGCCCGAGCGGCCGTCTTCAAACTTCACCTGGATTTCGATGTACTGGTGGCCCAGGCCGCCGTACAGCGCGTCGACCAGGAGCGCGTAGCGCTCGGCAATGAAGCCGCGGCGCACCTTGCGCGTGCGCGTGAGTTCGCCGTCATCGGCATCAAGCTCTTTGTGCAGCACCAAAAAGCGGCTGATCTGGCTGCCGGCAAGCATCTCATCTTGCGCCAGGTCGGCGTTGACCTTTTCCACGCATTCGCGCAGCAGGTCATAGACCTCGGGCTTTTGCGCCAGGTCGGCGTAGCCGGCGTAGGGCAGGTTGCGCCGCTCGGCCCAGTTGCCCACGGCGTCCATGTCAATGTTGATGAAGACGCAGCACTTCTCGCGCTGGTCGCCAAAGGCCACGGCCTCTTTCACGTAGGGAAAGAACTTGAGCTTGTTCTCAACGTACTTGGGCGCGAACATGGCGCCGTTATTGGCGCCACCCTTGATGCGGCCCACGTCTTTGGCGCGGTCGATGATCTTCAGGTGGCCGCCGGCATCCAGGAAGCCGGCGTCGCCCGTGTGGTACCAGCCGTCGGGCGTGAGCACCTCGGCCGTGGCGGCCGGGTTCTTGTAGTAGCCCTTGAGCAGGCCCGGGCTCTTGACCAAAATTTCACCCGCTTCGGTGAGTTTGATTTCCACTCCTGCAATGGGCACGCCCACCGTGTCAGCCTTGGCTTCGTGGTCGGGTTGCAGGCACACGAACACCGCGGTTTCGGTGGAGCCGTACAACTGCTTGAGGTTGACGCCAATCGAGCGGTAGAAGGTGAACAGGTCAGGTCCGATGGCTTCGCCCGCGGTGTAGGCCACGCGCACCCGCGACAGCCCCAGCGTGTTGCGTAGCGGGCCGTAGATGAGCGCGTCGCCCAGCTTGTAGGCCAGCTTGTCCGCTGCACTCACCGGTTTGCCATCCACCGGTGTGCCGTCCATCAAGGCCGGCCCCACGCGCCTGGCCAGCGCCATGTAGTGGTGAAACAGCTTGCGCTTGATGGTGCCGGCATCTTCCATGCGGATCATCACGCTGGTGAGCAGGCCTTCAAACACGCGCGGCGGCGCAAAGTAGTACGTAGGGCCGACTTCCTTCAAGTCGATGGTTACGGTGGCGGCCGACTCCGGGCAGTTCACCACGTAGCCACAGACCAGCCACTGCGCATACGAAAAGATGTTCTGACCGATCCAGGCCGGCGGCAGGTAGGCCAGCACTTCTTCGGCGGCGGTGAGTTTGTCAAACGCGGCACCGGCGGCGGCGCGGTCGATCAGCGTGAAGTGGCTGTGCACCACGCCCTTGGGGTTGCCCGTGGTGCCCGAGGTGAAGAACATGGCCGCCACATCGTCAGGCTGGCCCTGCTGCACCTGTTGGTCGAAGAAAGAGGGCTCGGCGGCATGCCGCGCCTCGCCGGCGCTGATCAGTGCATCCACCGACGCCAGGCCGGGCACGCTGTAACTGCGCAGGCCGCGCGGGTCGTCGTACCAAAGGTTGGCCAACTGCGGGCACTGCGTGCGCAGGTCGACCAGCTTGTCGACCTGCTCCTGGTCTTCCACCACCGCAAAGCAGACCTCGGCGTTGTTGATGGGAAAGACATATTCCTGCGCTGCCGCGTCTTGGTACAGCGGCACGGGAATGGCGCCCAGCGCCTGCGCCGCCAGCATGGTGGCGTACAGCCGCGGGCGGTTTTCGCCGATCACCACGATGTGGTCACCCCGCTTCAACCCGCCCTGCGCCAGGCCACAGGCGAGGTGGCGTACCAGTTCGGCCAGCGCGGCCCAACTCGTGGCTTGCCAGATGCCGTATTCCTTTTCGCGCAGCGCCGGGCGCAGCGGCCGCTTGGCGGCGTGTTCCAGTAGCAGGCGGGGGAAAGTGGTGCGCAAGCGGGCCTCCGGGTGGGCGCTGCAACGCCGGGCGATAGCCCGGACAACGCCGATTCGGCTCGCAATGTAGTCTGTCGTTTGACGTTTTGTTGTCGTTACGACGACAATCTTCGCCTCGTTTGACCTAAGGCTTTCCCTAGAGAAATCGCATGCCAAGTGTCAGTGCCATGTCAGCGCGCAAGTTGGTCGAACGCTCGCGCAGCTTGTCGGCGCAAGAGTTGGCTGAGGTGCCTTGGCTGCGCAACCTGAGCGTTGACGAGCAGGAGCGCGCGGCCAGCGACATGCGCGTGGTTCAGGTCGATGCCGGCGAACTGTTGTGCCGTGTGGGCCGGCCGTTGTCGTAGTGGTTCGGCGTGCTCGACGGCCTGCTGAAGATGAGCAGCGACACCGAGTTGGGCATTCCCATCACCTTCACCGGCATGCCGCCGGGCGGCTGGTTCGGCGAGGGCACGGTGATCAAGCGCGAGGCGTACCGCTACAACATTCAGGCGCTGCGTAAAAGCGTGGTGGCGGGCTTGAGCGTGGACACGTTTCACTGGCTGCTCGAACGCAGCATCCCGTTCAACCGCTTCATCACCCAGCAACTGAACGAGCGCCTGGGCCAATTCATCGGTGCGCGCGAAATCGACCGCATGCCCAACCCCGACGGCCGCGTGGCGCGCAGCCTGGCCGCGCTGTTCCACCCCGTGCTGTACCCGCGCTTGAGCGGCGTGCTGCGCATCACACAGCAAGAACTGGCCTACCTGGCAGGGTTGTCGCGGCAGCGCGTGAACGAAGCCTTGAGCGTGTTGCAGCGCGAAGGCCTGATCGAGGTGGCGTACGGTGGCGTGACGGTGCTCGACCTGGAGCGCTTGCGGCGCTATGGCGTGAGTTGATGGCAGCCGCTCATGTCAAACACGAGTTGATTCAATCAACTTACTTCAAACGTTAGCCACGCCCGACACGACATGCCCGGCGGGCACATGGGCAGCGGCGTTGTCAACATGGCCGGTCTGGTCGTCGAAAAAGAAGTCGGGCTCGAACTCGCGCAGGAACTCGCCCTTGGGCAAGCCGCCCAGGAACATGGCTTCATCGACGTCGATGTTCCAGGCCATCAAGGTGCGGATTGCGCGCTCATGAGCCGGCGCGCTGCGCGCCGTGACCAAGGCGGTGCGGATGCGCATGTGCGGCAGCGCCTGCTGCTGCAAGCCGTGCAGCGCGGCCAGCAGCGGCTTGAACGGGCCGGGCGGCAAGGGCGTGGCCACGCGCGTGCTTTCATGCTGCTGAAACGCACCCAGCCCGCCGCTGCGAAACACCTGTTCGGCTTCATCGCTGAACAGCACGGCGTCGCCGTCGAAGGCCACGCGCACTTCGTTCGGGTGCGTGGCCGCGGCATGCGCGCTGTGCGGCGCCACGCGCGCGGCCGGCACGCCGGCAGCCAGGGCGGCGCGCACATCGGCTTCATTGGCCGATAGAAAAAGCTGCGCCCCCAGTGGCTTGAGGTACTGCCAGGCCTGGCGCCCGCGCGTGAACACGCCGCGTTCGATGCCCAGGCCATAGTGCTTGGCCGAGCGGAACACGCGCATGCCCGAAACCGGGTCGTTGCGCGACAGGATCACCACCTCCACACGCGGCGCATCGGCGTTGAAGGCCAGCAGCTTCTTCACCAACGAAAACGCCACGCCGGGGCGGGCGGGTTCGTCCAGGCGCTGCAATTGCAGCTGCATGTAGGCGTGGTCATCAGCCGCGCCGTCGAAGACGCGGTTCTCTTCTTCGAAGTCGAACAAGGCCCGCGATGAAATGGCCACCACCAGGCGGCCGTCTAGTGCAGTGTTCGACACTATGTGGAACTCAAGAAAACCGATGGATTTGGTCGTCTGGCTAGGCGCAAACCACAGCAATGCCGTGTGGCATTGCGAGGATTTGCAACGACGCTAGGCGGGCAAAGACGCGGTTTTATGTTCCACATAGTGTCGAACACTGCACTCGCGTGGTGGGCATGACGGCCCTACTTCACCCAGGTGTTGAGCTGGATGATCGGCAGCAGCACGGCCAGCACGATCAGCATCACCACGCCGCCCATCAGCACGATCAGCAGCGGCTCCAGGATGGTGGCCACGGCCATGGCACGGCGCTGCACTTCGCCCGACAGTTGCGTGGCCGCGCGGGCCAGCATCACGGGCAGTTGGCCGGTCTGCTCGCCCAGGCGCGAGAACATCGCCAGCAGGCCGGGAAAGCGCTTCTTCGCACCCAGGGCAGAGGCCAGCGGCGCACCTTCACGCACTTGCGTCAGCGCGTCCATCGCATCGGCCCGCATGGCGCGGTTGCCCAGGGTTTCACTCGCCGCTTGCAAGGCGCGCAGGATGGGCACGCCCGCGCCGGCCAGCATGGCCAGCGTGCCGGCAAATCGCGCCGCGTTGTAGCCGCGGGCCAGGCGGCCGACCAATGGCAGGTTCAACATCGCGGCGTCGCTGCGCTGGCGAAACTCGGGGTTGCGCCGGGCAAAGATGTAGGTCACAGCGCCGCCAATGGACCCAAGCGCCACTAGCCAGCCCCAGTTGCGCACGAAGTCGCTGAACGCCAGCATGCCTACCGTCAGCGCCGGCAGGGCGCGCTTGGAGCTGGTGAACACCGTGGCCACCTGCGGCACCACGTAGGTGAGCAGGAAGATCACGATCACCAGTGCGATCACCGACACCACCGCCGGGTACAGCATGGCGCCCATCAGCTTGGCCTTCAGCGCCTGGCGCGCTTCCAGGTCATCGGCCAACTTCTCCAGCACCAGGCCCAGCGCGCCGCTTTGTTCACCGGCGGCCACCACGGCGCGGTAGACCTCGTCAAATTCGCGCGGCGCCGCGCCCAGCGCCTGCGCAAACGGCGAGCCCGCGTTAACTTCGCTTTTGAGGTGCGCCACCAGCTCACGCTGCGCCGGTACCTCGGCTTCATCGGCCAACGCCGCCAGGGCGCGTTCCAGCGGCAGCCCGGCGCTCACCAACCCGGCCATCTGGCGTGTCCAAACGGTCAGGCCGGTGGCATTGAAGGCGCGCCGGCCAAAGCCGCGCCCGGCCTGGCGCTGCGCACTGGTGATTTCACTCACCAACAGCGGCACCAGGCCCTGGTTGCGCAACTGGGTGCGCGCGCCGCGCGGCGTGTCGGCCTCGACGAAGCCGTCGCTGGCCTTGCCCTTGGAATCGATGGCCTCGTAGCGGAACGCGGGCAAGGTGCTATTCCCGCGTCACGCGCAGCACTTCTTCCGGGCTGGTGACGCCCTCGCTCACCAGCCGCTCGCCGTCTTCACGCATGGAGCGCAAACCGGCGGCTTCAGCGGCCACAAAGACCTGGCTTTCTGCGGCGCGGCTGTGGATGAGTGAGCGCAGCTTGTCGTCGGCCACCATCAACTCGTACACGCCGGTGCGGCCCTTGTAGCCGGTCTGGCCGCACTGCTCGCAACCCACCGGGTGATAGCGGCCGCGTGCATCGGGCTTCTTGCACACCACGCACAGTTTGCGCACCAGGCGCTGCGCCAGCACGCCAAGCAGCGAGCTGCTGAGCAAGAAGGGTTCCACACCCATGTCGATCAAGCGCGTGACGGTGCTGGGTGCGTCATTCGTGTGCACCGTGGCCAGCACCAAGTGGCCGGTGAGCGAGGCCTGGATGGCGATCTGCGCGGTTTCATAGTCGCGGATCTCGCCGATCATGATGACTTCCGGATCCTGGCGCAGGATGGCGCGCAGGGCCTTGGCGAACGTGAGGTCGATCTTGGCGTTGACTTGCGTCTGGCCAATGCCGGCCAGCTCGTATTCGACCGGGTCTTCAACCGTGAGCACGTTGATGCTGGTGGTGTCGATGCGGCCCAACGATGCATACAGCGTGGTCGTCTTGCCCGAACCCGTGGGGCCGGTGACGAGCACGATGCCGTGCGGCTGGTGCACCAGTTTGTCGAACGCGGTGAGCACATCGCCGCTCATGCCCAGGCCTTCGAGCGTGAACTTCGATTCGCTCTTGTCGAGCAAACGCAGCA
>JAYUHT010000458.1:0-3830 GCA_043766725.1 Burkholderiales bacterium
GGTGGTGATCCACACCGCTGCGCTTGAAGTGCTGCTCATCGAGCGCGCCGACCACCCCGGGTTCTGGCAAAGCGTCACCGGCTCGAAAGACGACATTGACGAACCGCTCACGCTCACCTGCCAGCGCGAGGTGGAAGAAGAAACCGGCATCCTGATCGGCAGCCCGCAGTTGCCCGCCAGCGCACTGCGTGACTGGCACTTGAGCAATGTGTACGAGATCTACCCCGTCTGGCGCCAGCGCTACGCGCCCGGCATCACGCACAACACCGAGCATGTCTTCGGCCTGCGCCTGCCAGCACGTTTGCCCGTGACCTTGAACCCGCGCGAACACCTGGCGCACCAGTGGCTGCCCTGGCGGGAGGCGGCCGACCGCTGTTTTTCGCCCAGCAATGCCGAGGCCATATTGCATTTACCGCGCCACACATGAACCCGTTTTCATCCTCCACCTTCGCGGCCAGCTCCTTGTTTTCGCCCACCACCTTGCGTGTGGCCACCTACAACATCCACAAGGGCGTGCGCGGCATGGGCCCACGCAAGCGGCTGGAGATCCACAACCTGGGCCTGGGCGTGGAAGCGCTCGACGCCGACCTGGTGTTCCTGCAGGAGGTGAGCCTGTACCACACACGCGCCGCCCGCCACTTCGACCGCACCTCGTTCGGCTGGCCCGAAGGCGGCCAGGCCGACTTCCTGGCGCCCGACGGCTACGACGTGGCCTACCGCACCAACGCCACCACGCGCCATGGTGAGCATGGCAATGCGCTGCTGTCGCGCTGGCCGATGGGCGACGTGGGCCACCATGATGTGAGCGACCACCGCTTCGAGCAGCGCGGCCTGCTGCATGTGCCCGTGCTGTGGAAAAAGCGTTGGGTGCACACCGTGGTGGTGCACCTGGGCCTGGTGCATTCCAGCCGCGTGCGGCAGATCCAGCGCCTGGCCGAGTTCATCACCAGCCAGGTGCCGGCCGGCGAGCCGCTGCTGGTGGCCGGCGACTTTAACGATTGGGGTGAGCGGCTTGATGGCCCGATGCGCGAGATCGGCCTGGACCGAGCACGCGCCCCGGCCGGCCGCCTGGCTTCGCGCCTGACCTTCCCGTCGCGCGTGCCCGTGTTCGCGCTCGACCGCATCTACATGCGCGGCCTGGCCTGCCATTCCACCAGCGTGCCGCGCGGCACGGCCTGGGCGCGCATGTCCGACCACCTGCCCCTGGTGGCCGAGCTTGAATTGACTTGATCCACGCTGAGCATGCGCGCGCCCCTGCAACCTGACATCGATGACTGGCAGCTGCTGCCGCGGCCGCAGTTCGTCGGCGGCAACAGCGTGCGCCTGCTGCAAGGCGGCGACGAGTTGTTTCCGGCGATGTGCGAAGCCATGGCCGGCGCGCAGCGCGAGATCTGGCTGGCCACCTACATCTTTCAAGACGACACCGCCGGCCGTGCCGTGGCCGACGCGCTGCTGGCCGCGGCGCAGCGCGGCGTGGCCGTGCGCGTGGTGCTTGATGGCTTCGGCTCCAAAGACACCTTGCGCAAGCTGCGGCAATGGCTGGCGCATGAGTCTGTCGAGCTGGTGGTCTTTCGGCCCATCGACCGCTGGTGGGCCTGGTTCCAGCCCGGCCAGTTGCGCCGGCTGCACCAGAAGTTGTGCGCGGTCGATGATGAAGTGGCGTTCGTGGGCGGCATCAACGTCATTGACGACCGCTTCGACCAGAACCATGGCATGAGCGACGCCCCGCGCCTGGACTTTGCCGTCGAGCTGCGCGGCCCGGTGGCGCAGCCGGTGAGCCACACCGCGCATGCCATGTGGGCGCGCGCCACGCTGGGTGGCAGCTGGCGCCACGAGGTGCGTGCCCTGGCGCGCAGCGCGCGGCCGGTGCACACCACGCTGCGGCTGCTGCGCGAATTGAGCATCAACCCCGAGGCCGCGGTGCTCGACGAAGCGCTGCTGCCCGTGCCCGTGGGCTTTGTGGTGCGTGACAACCTGCGCCAGCGCCGGGCGATCGAACATGTCTACATCGCAGCCATCCGCAAGGCGCAGCACCGCGTGGAAATCATGTGCCCTTACTTCTACCCCGGCCGCGCATTTCGCCGTGTGCTGCGCCAAGCGGCTGACCGCGGCGTGCAGGTGCGCTTGCTGTTGCAAGGCAAGGTTGACTACCGGTTTGCCGGCCTGGCCGCGCGCGTGCTGTACGAAGAGCTGCTGGCGCATGGCGTGCGCATCTTCGAATACACGCCGGCCTTTCTGCATGCCAAGGTGGCGGTGGTCGATGACGATTGGGCCACCGTGGGCAGCTCCAACATCGACCCGCTGTCGCTGTTGCTCAACCTCGAAGCCAACGCCGTGATCCACGACCCGGCCTTCGCCGCCGAGTTGCGCCAGCGCTTCGACGACTGCGCCGCCGTGTCGCGCGAAATCACCGCTCCACCCGTGGCCAAGGGCTGGCGCCGCTGGGCCTCGCGCGGCTTCGTGGCCTGGACGGCCAACCTGTACCTGCGCCTGGCCGGTGCCGCAGGGCGGTATTGAGGGCCCCAAATTTGCCACTGCGCGTCAGTCCTTTTGGCTTGCAAGCCGAAAGGCCTTCGTTGAGATGGCCTGCCGATCTGGTGGTCGCCACGCCGCGCTGCCTGTGTTGGCCGCCGGGTAACTTCTACATCGACCCGTCGCACGCCGTCAGCCACGCCGCCATCGCCCATGCCCATGCCGACCATGCGTGCGAGACCGCAGGCGACAATTCCGCCCCCGCCCGCACCCTGGGTATGCCCGCCTGACCATGACCGAGCCCGATCCTGCATCACCCGATCCCGCCCCAGCCCCGCCCGAGGCGGGCGCCACCGCGCCCGCCACGCTGACCGCCCAGCAATGCGCTGATGAACTGAAGCAGCGTTTCCCGGCGCTGTTTGGCGGGCGCATCCTGCCTCTCAAACTGCGCATTCAAGCCGACATCCAGCAGCGCGCCCCGGGCGTGTTCAGCATGCCCGCCTTGTCGGCCTTTTTTCGCCGCTACACCGGCGCCCGGGCGTACCTGCAAGCCTTGGTGCGCAGCCCGCAGCGTTTTGATCTTGACGGCGCGCCGGCCGGTGAGCTCAGCGCTGAACACCGCCAGGCAGCGGCCGATGAATTGGCGCGGCGCCAGCAAGTCATGCAGCAGCGCCAAATGCAGGAGCAAGTCAACGAACAGGCGCAACAGGCTGAACTGGAGCAGCAGCGGCGCAACCGCGCGCGGCTGCTGCGCGACTTCGAAGCCACCACGCTGACGCTGCCCAACTTCTGCGTGCTAAAAGGCCTTGCGCCCGACGAATTGCCACCGTTGCTTGAGCAGGCGCGCGCTGAAGCGCAGGCCGAAGCGCCGCCGCCGCCGCGCCCGCACCCCCAACCGCCTGCGCCGCGCAAACCCACGCCACGCCCACCGGCGCGGCGGCGTTAACGTTTGAATTGACTGGCCTGGCACCTCTGGGCGCGCTGCTCGGGCACGCGAGAATGACCCCCAGGCGCTGAGCCGGCCCTGCCGCAGACCACATCACCCCCAGCCTGATCGGCCACCTGCCATGACTTCCCGCCCACGGCGCCGCGCCAAACCTGCACCGCCCAGCGCGATTGACCTTGCCTTGCAAGGCGGCGGCTCGCATGGCGCCTTCACTTGGGGCGTGCTCGACCGCCTGCTCGAAGACGAAAGCTTGCCGCTGGCCGGCATCTCCGGCACCAGTGCCGGGGCTTTGAATGCTGCCGTGCTGGCCACTGGCCATGCCCGCGCCGGCCGCGCCGGCGCGCGCGCGGCGTTGAGTGCGTTCTGGCATGACGTTGGCGCTTGCCCCGGCGTCTTCGGCAGCCCGGCCGCC
>JAYUHT010000459.1:0-10101 GCA_043766725.1 Burkholderiales bacterium
TTTCAGCTCGGGCGCTTCGGCCAGCAAGCGCGCCTTCACACCCGGCTGGCGCAGGCGTTCGATGCGTGCCTCGATTGAATCGTTAGCCGTTTCACGCCAGGCGCTGTGAAAGTGAAAGGGGTGCGACGACGCGCGGCAGCCGTACAGCACACCCGCCGGCCGGCCGGGAATGCTGCCGATCAGCGGCACGCCCTCGGCGCGCGCCTGGTCGAGCCTGGCCACCAGGCTCTTCCACAAGTCGGGCGCCTGGTCGATCTGTTGCAGGTTGAACAGCACCGGGCGTTTGGTTTCGCGGGCCAGATCCATCATCCACTCGGCCTCGGCCGGCATGTCGATGTGGTTGCTGGTCATCTGGAACACGCCGCGCGCCTCTTCACCGAGCACGCGGCCCAGGCCGAATACTTCATCGCGGTTGGCATTCGTGCCCGGCACCAGCACGCCATCAGCGCCACGGTGGATCAGCGTGCGCGAGGTGGAAAAACCCAGCGCCCCGGCACGCAGGCCGGCGCGCAATTCAGCGGCCATGGCGGCAATGTCCTGCGCTGTTGCCACGCTGTCTTCGGCCGCGCCGCGCTCGCCCATGGCGTACACGCGCAGCGCGCCGTGTGGCACCTGGGTGCCCACGTCCACCGCCAGCGGCTTGCGCGCCAGCGCGTCGAGGTACTGCGCAAAGGTTTCCCATTCCCAGTGAATGCCTTCGGCCAGCGCCGCGCCGGGAATGTCTTCCACGCCTTCCATCAGGCCGATCAGCCACTCGCGCCGATCGGGCTTGACCGGCGCGAAGCCCACGCCGCAGTTGCCCATCACCACGCTGGTGACGCCATGCCATGACGACGGCGTGACGTAAGGGTCCCACGTGACTTGGCCGTCGTAATGGGTGTGCACATCCACCCAGCCCGGCGTGACCAGGGCGCCCGCGGCGTTGATCTCGCGCCGCGCCGCGCCGGCCTTGCCGCCCACTTGCGTGATCAGCCCGGCATCGATGGCGACATCGCCATTGAAGCGCGGCGCGCCGCTGCCGTCGACCAGCGTGCCGCCGCGTATCACCAGGTCATGCATCGCTGTGCCTTTCAAGCCGCGCCGGCTGGCGCCGCATCATCGTTCAGGCAGTCTACTGCGCGCGATTCCTCAGCCCGCCGCGCGCAACACCAGCACCGCGTTCGCGCCACCGAAGGCGAATGAGTTCGACAACATCGTGCGGGCGGGCACGCCTTCGCGCGCCTGATTCGGCACGTAGTCGAGGTCGCAGTCGGGGTCCGGCACGCGCAGGTGCATGGTGGGCAAGGCCACCGCGTGCTGCATGGCCAGCAGCGACAACACACACTCCAGCGCGCCGGCCGCGCCGAGCAAGTGGCCGTGCATGGCCTTGGTGGCGCTGATCGGCATGCGCGGCGCATGGTCACCAAACACCACGCGGATCGCCGCGGTTTCGGTCACATCGTTGGCCTGCGTGCCGGTGCCGTGGGCGTTGATGGCGTCGATGTCCTGCACCGCGCTGCCAGCCGATTGCAGCGCCGCGCGCATCGCCGCCACCTGCCCCGCAATGCTGGGCCGCGTGATGTGCTGGGCGTCGTTCGACAAGCCATAGCCGATGATTTCGCCAACGATGTGAGCGCCGCGCGCATGGGCCCGCTCCCAGGGCTCGATGACCAGCATGGCCGCACCTTCGCCCAACACCATGCCGCTGCGGTCAAGCGAAAACGGCCGGCACGACGCCGCAGGCTCGCTGGCATCCACCGTGGCCAAGGTGTGCAGTGCCTCCCAGGCCTTGAGCGAGCCGGGCGACAGCGGCGCTTCCGCGCCCCCGGCAATGGCCAGGTCGAGCTGGCCGCTGGCCACGCGCAGCCAGGCCTCGCCAATGGCCACCGCCGCCGATGAACACGCGGTGGAATAGCTCAGGTTCGGCCCGCTCAGTTGGTGCTCAATGCCGATCCACGCC
Organism: Burkholderiales bacterium; assembly: GCA_043766725.1. Lineage (GTDB taxonomy): Bacteria > Pseudomonadota > Gammaproteobacteria > Burkholderiales > Burkholderiaceae_C > Rubrivivax. The sequence goes on from JAYUHT010000459.1 coordinate 1,940, forward strand.
GCCGCCGCGTTGCTCATGCCCATCAACACGGTGAAGGGTTTGATGCGGTCGGACTGGTCGCCATACAGCGTCTTGTAGCCCGCATCCATGCTGAGCGTGCCACCCATGCCGCTGCCCACGAACACGCCGGCACGCGCCAGGTCCAGCCCGGCCAAAGCGTCGGCCGATGCGGCCACCGCCTGGTTGGCCGCAAACAGGGCCATGGCGCTGAAGCGGTCGAGCATGCGCAGCCGCGTGGCATCGAAGTGTTGCGTCTCGTCGAACTGCGCGGTGGCCGCCAGCGGTGCGGCCAGCCGGCTGGCGAAAGGAATGTCCAGCAGATGAACACCGCTGTGGCCGGCCTGTGCCTTGGCGAACAACTGCGCGCAGTCGTTGCCCAGCGGCGAGACCACGCCGATGCCGCTGACCGCCACGCGCCTCATGTCGCGCGCAGCACCGGCCCTTGGCGCTGGGCGGGCGGCGCAGGGGCGCCCTGTGCCGCCATGAGTTCATCGATGACGCGCACCACGTCGCCCAAGTTGGCCAGTTCTACAGGCTGCGCCGGCAGCTTGATCTGGAACGCATCTTCAATGCTCCAGAGCAGCTCAACCGTGCCCAGTGAATCAATGCCCAGGTCGGCCAGGGTGGCGTCAAGCTCCAGGCGCTCGGGCGCCAGCTTGTAGTCGGTGATCAAGATGTTGCGCAGGCGCTCCAAGGTGTGGCTCATGTCATTCCTTTTGTGCCGTGGTCTCAAGGATGCGCAGCATTGCCACCTTCCTTGATCACCGCTGCTGGCAGCCAGCCTGGGGTGGCCACAGCGAGGTCGGTGGGCGGGTTGTCCGGGGCCTGATTGAATGTGCCGTGCGGCGCCGGCCTGGTGGCGCCGCTGGCGCTGACCGGCTGCACCTTGCCGCCCCAGCGCGCGCCATGCGTCAGCAAGCCAGGCCAGTAGCGCGCCAGCTTGATCAACACCGCAGCCCAACTCGGCCGCATGGCGGCATGCGCAAACACGGCGGCCAGCCGCAGCCGCGGCGCAAACTGGCGCCGCCACTGCGCGGCGTACTCGCGTTGCAGCTGCGCCTGAACATTGGCACCCGGCTTGAGCAACTGCGCTTCGTGGCGCAACAGCAGCGAGAACAGCAACGCCGCGGATTGCAGCGCCATGCTGATGCCCTCGCCCAGGATCGGGTGCGCCTCGGCCGCGGCGTTGCCGATTCTGAAATGCTCATCATCGGCGCGCACGCGCACTCCGGTGTCGAGCGGCCCGCAGGCCAGCCAGGGGCCGACGCGCACGGCACCATTCAAGGCGTCGCGCACGCCACTGCATTCGCGCTGCAACCAGGCCTGCACCGCGTCGCCGGCGCGCAAGCCGGGTGCGGCGCCGCGCAGAACGCTCAGGCGGTCGCGCCGGATGCAACAGGCCACGGTGGTCAGGCCGCCGTCGCCGACGACCATGCCGCCGTAGCCACCATTGAGCGCCAAGACACTGATCGCGCCTTCACTCAGCACGGCGCCGTTGAAGGTGGCCTTGAAGGCGAACAGATCGGCCGCGCTGCGCGACAGGCGGCGCTGCGCCCGCGCTGAAGGCAGCTCTTCCCACGAACCATGGGCGTCGATCACCACCGGCGCGCGCAGCCGCAGCAGCGTGGCCGAATCCGCCGCACGCAGCTCGCAGTGCCAGGCGCCGGCATGACCCAGGATGGCCTGCACCCGGCACGGTTGCAGCACATCAGCGCCCATGGCGCGCGCCTGTTCCAACAGCAGCGCATCGAGCGTCTCACGCCCCAGCGCACGGCCCCAGGGGTGGCGCGCAGCGGTCGCCGCAGGTAGAGCGGCGGTGACGGCGCTGTCGCCACGCAGCAGCCGCACCTGCCGCAGCGCTGTGCCCGCATTGACCTCGAACGCTTCGCCAATACCCAATGCGTCGAGCAACGGCAGGTTGCTGGCGGCGATGCATTCACCGCACACCTTGGGGCGTGGAAAGGGTTGGCTTTCAACCAACGCCACTTCCCAGCCGGCGCGCGCCAGCAAAATCGCCGCGGCCGAACCGGCCGGGCCAGCACCCACGATGATGGCGTCGTACCGGCTGCGCGCAACGGTCAACATCACAAGCCCTGGCTACGCTGGGCGCTGAAACAATGGCTGAACAGGCCGGCGCCATATTCCCGGCATTGCCAGGCGCCGTGCCGGGCCGGCCAGCGCTGCGTGAGTTCAGTGCCGCGAAAGCCGGCTGCCACGCTCAACACCGCGTCATGCCGTGTCACCGCATTCGCGCCCAAGGCGCCCACCATGCGGCTGCCCGCACCGGCCAACCAGCCGCGGTGCGGCTCGCAGGCAAAGAAGCGTTGGCCACTCGCGGCCACACCGGCCAGCAGCGTGTCGAGCGCCGGGCCTTCAAAGTGGTGCAGGAACAGGCTGGTGGTGATGAGATCCCACGCCGGCATCGGTGCCTTTAACGCCTCGCCGCCGCTGCGCGCCGCCCAATCGAGTGCGTCAGTCACCTCGACGGTTGTGCGCCAGCCCAGTGCCGCAAAGCCGGCCTGGGTGGCCGGGCTGACGAGGGCCTGGCGGTCGAGCAGGGTCAGGTGCACTTGCGGCCAGGCCGGCACCAGCGCGCGTGCCACGCCGAGCAGCAAGCTGCCGTCACCCGCACCCAGTTCCAGGAGCTTCAGCGGCGCGCGCGAGCGCAGCGTGGGCACCAGGGCTTGCCAACCGCGGGCCACGATCGAGCACGTGCCCATGGCCCAGTGCACGCGCACCAGGTCGCGCCGCGAACGCTGCGCCGCTGGGTCGTGCGCCGGCAAATGGTCGAGCGCTTCGCTGGCCACGAGCCGGTGCATCGTCATGACGTGGCCTGTTGCATCACTGCACCCGCAGCAGCGCGCCGTGGCAACTGAAGCCGGCGCCGAATGACGACAACCACCACCAGCCGCCCGGCGCCGCATCGGCCAAGGCGGCTTCGAGCACGAAGTAAACGAACGCGCTGGACAGGTTGCCGTGCTCGCGCAGCATGGCCGCGCTGTGGCGCAAGTCTTGGGGTTGCAGCTCGAGGCGGCGTTGCAATGCCTGCAACACATCGCGGCCACCGGCATGCATGATCCAGGCGCTCACGTCACCCGGGTGCAGGCCGGCGCGGCCGAGCACGGTGGCCAGCACACGCTGCGCATACTCGGCCGCCAACTCGGGCACGGCGCGCGTGAGCACGTTGCGCAGCAGGCCGTCGCGCTGCTCAAACATCAACGCGCTGCGCCTCGCCGGCTCCAGCAGTGAGGTGCTGTCTTGCCACTCGATGCGCCGCCCGGCCGTGCCAGGCTGGCGCGACAACACCGCGGCGCCGGCACCGTCGCCAAACAGGCAGGCGCTGATCAGCACACCTGGATCGTTATCCAGGTACATCGCCGCACTGCTCACCTCCACGCAGACTGACAACACCTGATCGCAGCGCCCGCTCGCCAGCAAGGCCTGGCCAAGCTGCATGTTGGGCAGCGCCGCGGCGCAGCCCTGGCCGACCAGGTCGAACGCCTGCACATCGGCGCGCAGGCCCAGGCGCTCAACCACGTGGCCACTCAGGCCCGGGCACAAGTAGCCGGTGCAGGTGCTCACAACGACTGCGTCAACCTGCGCCGGCGCCAATGCGGCCTGGGCCAGCGCGCGCACCGCGGCCTGCGCCGCCAGCACGGGTGCGTGCTGGGCGAAGCGCTGCGCCAGGGTGTTCGGGTCGATCGTGAACACCTCGTCGAGCGAGGCCAGGGCGAGGTGCCGTGCATCGATGCCGTTGTCGCGCTGCAGCACCGTGCGCGCGATCAGGTGGGCGCGCTCGTCAAGCCGCGCGAACCAGGGCGACTGCTCAAACGCCCTCAGGCAATCGGCCTTGGTGTAGCGCTGCGGCGGCTGCGCCGTGCCGAGGCCCACGATGTGCATGTTCAGCGCGCCGCTTTCAAGGTGATCGTTCCGCGTATCGGCCGGGGCCGTGCGGGAGCCTCGTTGGAGCGATCGCGCGCTGCCACAGCGCCAGCCGTCAGCACCTTGCCTGGGGGCGGTGACCCTTCAGCGGTGAAGGCCGCGCCTTGTTGCGCCAGCGAGGCCGGCGCGCTGGGCGCTGTGACGGTGATCTTGGTCATGCTGCGATCCTTTTTTTGCACGGAAAAAAACAACGCCGGCACGCCACGGCGGCCGGCACGAATGAAGTGAATTGCCAGGCTCGGCGACTCACCTGAATCGTGTTTTAGGGTGGCCACGCAGCCCCGTCTGTGGCCCAGCGCACATTGCGCACGGCGTAGGAAGGCGACTACCCCGGAATGCGGTGTCGCCTTGCTGCGCAGGCGCAGCCGCTGCCGCAGACTGGTGGCTTTCACAGGATCAACGATGGCGCAACCAGCACTCATCATGGGCAAGGTCGAATACCGCGAAGGCGACGGCGCGAACATCAAGATTCGCCCAGGCCCTTGCGAGGTGGAAATGACTGCGCTCGATGCCACCATCAGTTGGAGCGACGGCCCCACGCACGGGTCGACAGTCATACCGCTGGCCGACTTCAAGCACCACCTGGCGAGCAAAGCGATCGAGCTGATCGGCTCCGCAAGCGCCTGACCGCGCGCGTGTCAGCCGCGCTTGCCGGCAAGTGTGCCGCTGCTTCCTGGCACCAGCTTGGCACGCTGCTTTGCGTCGAGGCCGGGCGTGGCGCGCATGTCGGTGTCCACCAAACCGGCATCAATGTCACGCTTGGCTTGCTCGATCACCGGGTCCGGCGCCGTGGCCGCGGTCGCGGTGGATTGATCGCGCTCGTGCGGCAGGGCTAGGCCCTCAACTTGCGCGCCAATTGCTGGGCTTGTTGCCGGGCCTGTTGTTGCCGGGCCTGTTGTTGCCGGGACTGTTGTTGTCGCGCCTGTAGCCGGCTCGGTCTGCCTGCGCTGTTGTGCAAGCGGTGGCGGCGGTTTCGGGCTTTGCGTCATGAATCACCTCGAAGGTTGTGCCCGGAGCTGCGACCAAGCCAAACGCCCGCCGCACCCAACAGTGCTACCAGCAAGGGTGCGCCCAAGTCGCCTCACTCTCTGTGCGCAGGCGCACAGACCATGCCTTGCGCTGGCACTGACCATGCTGCGCCGCGCTGGCGCATGCGCTCGGCCCGATGGCTCGCAACCGTTGGGGATCTCACCAGGAATTGATGTGACGAAAATCCGCACCGGGCAAGCCCCCGCCGCACTCACGCGTGCGCAGTTTCACGAGCGTTTCAACGTGCGCTTCTACGACCCTGCGTTCGCCGCTGAGCATGACGCCATTGCGCGGCTCGAGGAGATCGCCTGGGCCGCGCTGCAAGAAGGCCGCAAAGCCCCCATCACCCAGCCCGCAGGGCGCGGCTTTGCCGACCCGACGTATCAAATTTCAGTGCAATGGCTCGACACGCGCAAGCGGTTGCGCGCGGCACAAAAACGCTGGAGCGACGCTGCCGCGCCGGCGCGCGTGCTGCTGGTTTGCGGCAGCGCGCGCAACGACGGCACCTGCCCCGGGGAAATCTCCAAGACTTGGCGCCTGACTGAACTGGCGCAGCACGTGGTGCAGCGCGCCGGCATGCACGCCGATGTGCTGGACCTCAGCCTCGTGACCTCGGAATACGGCCGCAACATTCACCCTTGCAAGGGCTGCGTCTCCAGTACCATGCCGCTGTGCCACTGGCCTTGCAGCTGCTATCCGAACCACGCGCTGAACCAGGCTGACGACTGGATGGCCGAGATCTATGAGCGTTGGGTGGCCGCGCACGGCGTGATCGTGTTGGCGCCCACCTACTGGTACCAATCGCCCAGCCCGCTGAAGCTGATGATCGACCGCATGGTCTGTGCCGATGGTGGCAACCCCGACCCCACCACCACCCACGGCAAAAAGGTGGCGCAAGCAAAACTCATTGAACAAAAAGGTTGGGACTACCCCAAACATGTGGCCGGCCGGGCCTATGGCGTGGTGGTGCATGGCGATGTGGCCGGCGTCGAAGCCCACCGCCGCAACTTGACTGACTGGCTCGAATGGATGGGGTTGATTGACGCCGGCGTGGCCGCCAAGCTGGACCGCTATATCGGCTATTTCGAACCCTACTTCAACAGCCATGACGCGCTCGACCGCGACCAACTGGTGCAGGAAGAAACGCGCAACGTGGCCCGCGCCGTGGTGCAGGCCGTCAAGTTGCTGCGCGCCGGCCAGCTCAGCCAGCCGGACAAGCAACTTGGAAGGCCGCGCCCCAAATAAGCCTCTGCGCCACGGCGCTCAGGCTCAATCTTCGGGCTCCACCACGCGGCCATGTTCCGGGTCTTGCGGAATATCAGTGGGCACCGGGCCTTCATCGGGCTCGACTGGCATGGAGCCGGGCTCGAACTCGTCGGGGTCATCCAGCTCATGCGGCGCTGGCCTGCGAGGCGCGCCCCAGAGCATGCTCGCAGCCAAGCGCCTGCGCAAGGGTGGCAGTGTTCCCATCAACGCGAGCGTGAGGTGTTGCACAGGCACAGCGGCAGGGTGGTTCATGGCATTGCAGGTGAGTGGACTGAGCCACATCATCTGCTTGCCACCGCGCGCTAACCAGTCAACACCGCCGCTTGCACGTGTAGGAACTCGCCGCGTTGGCGGCGGTGCAAAAAAGCTCAGGCGTCGTCTGCCCGCGCCACGCCCCCGGCCGCGCGCTGGCTGAACAGCTCAACCACGGCACCGGCCATGGTACGCAGTTGGTTCAGTTGCTCGGGGGTCACGCGGTGCGGCTGCACGTCGTACGCGCACAGCGTGCCCACGGTCTGGCCATTCAGCACCAGGCGGGCGGCGGCATAGAAGCGGATGAACGGTGCAGCCGCCACCAGCGGGTGCTGGCGAAAACGCTCGTCGAGCAGCGTGTCTTCAGCCACGATCAGGTCGCTGCTGCTGTTGAAAAAGGCTTCGCAAAAAGACGTGGCCGCGGGCGACTCGGTTTGCGGCAGGCCGACACACGACTTGAACCAATCGCGTTGTGCATCCAGCAGGTTGACCATGGTGATGGGCACGGCCAACGCACTGGCCAGCAGCCGGGTGATGTCGTCGTAGGCGCGCTGCGGGCTGGAGTCCAGGATCAACAGGCTGCGCAATTGCGCCAGCCGTGCGGGGTCATCGCGCATGTGGGCTTGGCTTGTTCGCATGCGCGGCATGATAGAGGCAGGGGTTGCGGCACCAGAACGGCCCTGCAATGCACCAGGGGAACCTCTGCACAACCCCTCGCGGCGAGCGCATCCTGCCTTTGGAGCGGTCTGCGGCGTTGCAAATGCTCGCGATACCACGAGGTATCGCTGTGCTTTGCGCCTTGCATTCCGCCCCAAACGCAGGCGCGCTCATCCACGATGGGTTATGCAGAGGTTCCCCTAGCCCACAGAATCGCGCCATGACAAAACGCCTGCGCACACCGAGTTTGGCCAAGTCGTTCAACCGTACCGCCAAGCTGTTCACGCGCCTGGCCACCCGTTCCGCGACCCAGGCGCTGGCCCGGCCACGGCAAGCCGCTGCCGTACGGCGCGCGGCGCCACCGGCCGGTGCCACCTGGTTGGTTGGTGTGGCCCTGGGGGCCACCGGCGCGCGGCGCTTCAGGCTGTTCCGCCCGGCCGGCGCGGCGTTCGGCGAACGCTTGCCATTGATGGTGATGCTGCACGGCTGCGGCCAGGATGCGAACGCTTTCGCAGCCAGCACGCGCATGAACAACGTGGCCACGCGCGAGCGCTTCTTGGTGCTGTACCCGGAACAAGACCGGCTGGCCAATGGCCAGGCGTGCTGGAACTGGTTTGACACCCGCTCGGGGCGTGCACAGGGCGAGGCGGCGCTGATCATGGCCGCCATCGACCAGGTGTGTCTGCTGCACCCGGTGGATCGCTCACGCGTGGCCATTGCCGGGCTCTCGGCCGGTGCCAGCATGGCGGCATTGCTCGTCACGCGCCACCCGTCGCGCTTCAAGGCGCTGGTGATGCACTCTGGCGTTGCGCCGGGCACCGCGCACTCCACCGTCTCGGCACTGAGTGCGATGCACGGCCGCCGCGCCACCCTGCCGCTGGCGGCTACGCCCGAGGCCATGGCGGCAATCTGGCCGCCGCTGTTGGTGATTCACGGTGAGGCCGACGCCGTGGTCGCGCCGCACAACGGGTTGGCCGCGGCGCAGGCCTGGGCCGCGGCGGCGCTGGCGCAGCCGG
>JAYUHT010000460.1:0-10062 GCA_043766725.1 Burkholderiales bacterium
CTGCCCGGCCTTGTCTTCGCGGTAGTACATCACCTGGTCTTTGTCGACCGGCGTGTAGTTCTGCCCCGCGGGGTTGTAGATGCCGATCTGGCGGAACAGGCCTTCCATGCCGAAGGTGCGCGCTTCGTCAACCAGGATGGGCACGACGCGTGGGCCCAGTTCCTTGTCGCGCAGCAGTTGGGTCAGGAAGCGCACATACGCTTGCGTGGTGCTGATTTCGCGGCCCTCGGTGGTGGCTTCGAGCGTGGCCTTGAACGTCTCGATCGGTGGCACCGTGAACTGCTCTTCGGCGCGCACGCGGCGCTTGGGCAAGTAGCCGCCCAGCGCCGCGCGGCGCTCGTGCAGGTAGCGCATCTCGGGCGTGTCGTCGGCCGGCTTGTAGAACGGGATCTTGTCGAGTTCGCTGTCTGGGATGGGAATGTTGAAGCGGTCGCGCATGTAGCGGATGTCGTCGTCGGCCAGCTTCTTGGTCTGGTGCGCCGTGTTCTTGCCTTCACCGGCCTTGCCCATGCCCCAGCCCTTCACCGTCTTGATCAACAGCACGGTGGGCTGGCCCTTGTGGTTTGTGGCTTTGTGGAACGCGGCGTACACCTTCTGCGCGTCGTGCCCACCGCGGCGCAGGTTCCACACGTCCTGGTCGCTCATCTTGGCCACCATCTCGGCAGTGCGCGGGTCGCGGCCGAAGAAATTCTTGCGCACAAAGGCGCCGTCATTGGCCTTGAAGGCCTGGTAGTCGCCATCCACCACGTCCATCATCAACTTGCGCAGTGCACCGTCTTTGTCCTTGGCCAGCAGCGGGTCCCAGTTGGCGCCCCATATCAGCTTGATGACGTTCCAGCCGGCGCCGCGGAACTCGCCTTCCAGCTCTTGAATGATCTTGCCGTTGCCGCGCACCGGGCCGTCCAGCCGCTGCAGGTTGCAGTTGATGACGAAGACCAGGTTGTCGAGGTTTTCGCGCGCCGCCAGGCCAATGGCGCCCAGGCTTTCGGGCTCGTCCATTTCGCCGTCACCACAGAAGACCCAGACCTTGCGGTTTTCGGCGTTGGCAATCCCGCGGGCATGCAGGTACTTCAGGAAGCGCGCCTGGTAGATCGCCATCAGCGGGCCCAGGCCCATCGAGACGGTGGGGAACTGCCAGAACTCGGGCATCAACTTGGGGTGCGGATAGCTGGAAAGCCCCTTGCCATCAACCTCTTGGCGGAAGTTCAGCATTTGCTCTTCGGTGATGCGCCCTTCCAGGAACGCGCGGGCGTAGATGCCCGGCGCACTGTGGCCTTGCACGTAAAGCAGGTCGCCGCCATGGTGTTCGTTTTCGGCATGCCAGAAATGGTTGAAGCCCGCCGCAAACATGTGGGCTAACGATTGAAACGAGCTGATGTGGCCGCCCAGTTCGCTGCCGTCAGCGGCATCGATGCGGTTGGCCTTGACCACCATGGCCATGGCGTTCCAGCGCATGTAGGCGCGCAGGCGCCCTTCGAGCTCCAGGTTGCCCGGGCTGCGCGCCTCGTGTTCGGGCTCGATGGTGTTGACGTAGCCGGTGGTGGCCGAGAACGGCCGGTCCACGCCCTGCTGGCGCGCTTCTTCGATCAACTGTTCAAGCAGGAAGTGGGCGCGCTCCTGGCCTTCGGTGGCAATGACGGCACCCAGTGCATCCAGCCACTCACGGGTTTCCTGGGTGTCGGGGTCAGCGTTGGTAGCGGCTGGCGCTGGATCGGGCAGGTCGGACATGAGCGTCTCCTGGGGTTTATGGCGCCTGGCAATCGTGTCACGGCGGGCCGCGTTTTTCGGCCGGGCGCGAGTGTCGCACAGCTTTTTGCTTTTTCCAAATGGCGCAAAGACATTTCATATTACGGCATCCCATGCATGCGCGGAACACCAACCTGAATGTAGGCCGGGCGTGGCGGCGCGGCCGCGGGCGCCAATAATCCGCGCCATGCAAAACCGGCCGCAGGCCAACTCCATCGCGGCGCTGGCCCTGGCGCGATGGCGCCGCTTCTTCGCGCGCTGGTGGCGCGCCCAGTCGCCGTCGCGCCAAGACCGCTTCGTCACGCTGGCCCCGCTGACCTCGGTGCTGCTGTTCCTGGCGGCCATCATTTCGGCCTTCTGGTACCTGCGCAACGAAGAAGTGGAGCGCGAGACGGATTCGGTCAAGCGCGACACCGAAATCACCCAGCAGCAGATTCGGCTGCATTTGATCGAGAACCAGGAGCAGTTGATCCGCATGGCGCGCGAGCTGGTGCAGCGCGACATCGACACCGATGATTTCACCGGCCAGGCGGCCGCGTTTGCGCGCGACCGACCCGAGATCACGCACCTGGCCTGGGTGGGCCCGCAGCGCAGCCGCCGCGCCGTGCACTGGGCGCCCCTTTACCACCCGCACCCCAGCGCGGACGATGCGGCGCAGAAGGCGTCACTGCCACAGGCCGAACCGCCCAACGCGCCGGAAGGCGCTTTCACTGCGGCGCGCGACCTGCGCCAGCCGATGTATTCGGCCGCGTTCAAGGACTCCGCCGGCACCATGGTGTTTCAGGTGCACGTGCCGCTGGTGGAGCGAGGTGCCTTCGCCGGCACGGTGCTGGCCGAATACTCCATCGACGCGTTGGTGCGCTTTTTCGTGCCGGAAGACGTGGCGCGGCGCCACATGATCGCGGTGATCGACGACAAGCAGCGCGTGCTGGCCAGCACCGTGACGCCCATGCCGGGCGAGGCCGCACCGCGCGCCGCGCCCATCCTCTATGACGCGCCGCTGGCGCCGGCCATCAACGGCCTGATCCTGCGCGGCCAGGGCTACCGCACCAGCATCGGCCTGATCGGCAACACCTTGTTCTGGATGGTGGTGGCATTGTCGGCGCTCACGGTGTGGATGCTGCTGGGCAGTTGGCGCCACATGCGCCGGCGCGGGCAGATTCAAGCGGCGCTGGTGCAGGAAACCAACTTTCGCCGCGCGATGGAAAACTCCATGCTCACCGGCATGCGGGCAATGGATCTCGATGGCCGCATCACCTACGTGAACGCGGCGTTTTGCGCCATGACGGGCTTTGCCGAGTCGGCCCTCATTGGCCGCCTGCCGCCCTTCCCGTACTGGCCGCCCGACCGGGTGGAAGAGAACTCGCGCCTGTTGCAGCAAGAGCTGCATGGCCGCAGCCCCGCTGGCGGCATCGAAGTGAAGGTGATGCGCAAGGACGGCACGGTGTTCGATTCGCGCATGTATGTCTCGCCGCTGATCGACCCGCGCGGCCAGCAAACGGGCTGGATGACGTCGATGACCAACATCACCGAGGCCAAGCGCATCCGCGACCAGCTCTCGGCGTCGCATGAACGCTTCACCACGGTGCTGGAAGGGCTGGAGGCGTCGGTGTCGGTGTTGTCGGTGCCGCAGAACGAGCTGCTGTTTGCCAACCGCTCGTACCGGCTGTGGTTCGGCGCCGAGGCTGCCGGCCATGCCGAGCTGGCCGGCGGCGCGGTGACGGCGAAGTACGTGCCCGACGCCGAGGAGCTGAACGAAGGCTTTTCGGGCATGTCCACGCAGGAACTCACCACCAGCGGTGCGGCGCCGCGCGAGGTGTTCGTCGAGCGGCTGCAGAAGTGGTTTGACGTGCGTTCGCGCTACCTGCAGTGGACCGACGGGCGCCTGGCGCAAATGATCATCGCCACCGACATCACGCTGCGCCTGCGCGCCGAGCAGCAGGCCTCGCAGCAGGCTGAAAAGGCCCAGGTCACCAGCCGGCTGGTGACCATGGGCGAAATGGCGTCTTCGGTGGCCCACGAGCTGAACCAGCCGCTCACCGCCATCACCAACTACTGCAACGGCATGGTCAGCCGCGTGCGCAGTGATGCCATCGCCAAAGACGACTTGATTGCCGCGCTGGAAAAGACGGCGCGCCAGGCCGAGCGCGCCGGACAGATCATTCGGCGCATTCGCGCCTTCGTGAAAAAGAGCGAGCCGCAGCGCCAACCGGCGCAGGCGCGGCAGATCGTTGAAGACGCGGTGGAGCTGGCCGGCATCGAACTGCGCCGGCGCAATGTGGCCATTCGCACCTATGTGGCCAAGCGGTTGCCGGAATTGAACGTCGACCCGATCCTCATCGAACAAGTACTGTTGAATTTGCTGAAGAACGCCGCCGAGGCGATCGACAACGCGCAGCTGCCCGGCGCGCGGCGGCACATCGAACTGCGCGTCGTGCCGCACCACACGCCCGATGAAGGCGGGGTGATCCAGTTCACCGTGAGCGACTCCGGCCCGGGGTTGAACGAAGAGGTCTTCGAGCGGCTGTACGAAGCCTTCTTCTCCACCAAGCCCGAGGGCCTGGGCATCGGGCTGTCTTTGTGCCGCACGATCATCGAGTCGCACCGCGGCCGGATCAGGGCGCAGAACCTCTACAATGGCGCTGCCATTTCCGGGTGCCGATTCAGCTTCACGTTGCCAATTGAGTTGCCCCTGCGCAGTGATGGCGCCACCGTTCCAGCCGAGCTGGACCCGATCCCCCCCGCAACCTCACATTGAACCGCCCATGAGCCTGATTCCGAAACGCGGCACGGTGTATGTGGTCGATGACGACGAGGCCGTGCGTGACTCGTTGCAGTGGCTGCTTGAAGGCAAAGATTACCGCGTGAAGTGTTTCGATTCGGCGGAGTCGTTCCTCTCGCGCTTCGACCCGCGCGAGGTGGCCTGCCTGATCGCCGACATCCGCATGGACGGCATGAGCGGCCTCGAACTGCAAGACCGCCTGGTCGAGCGCAAGAGCCCGCTGCCCATCGTCTTCATCACCGGCCATGGTGACGTGCCCATGGCCGTGAACACCATGAAGAAAGGCGCGATGGACTTCATCGAGAAGCCGTTCAAGGAAGACGCCCTGCTGGCCCTGGTGGAACGCATGCTCGAATCAGCCCGCAGCGCCTTCAGCCAGCACCAGGAACAGGCCAGCCGCGACGCCCTGCTCAGCCGCCTGACCACGCGCGAAGCGCAGGTGCTGGAACGCATCGTGGCCGGCCGCTTGAACAAGCAGATTGCCGATGACTTGGGCATCAGCATCAAGACGGTGGAAGCGCACCGCGCAAACATCATGGAAAAGCTCAACGCCAACACGGTGGCCGATCTGCTGAAGATCGCGCTGGGCGCACAAGGGCGTTGACCATCGCGCTGACCATCGCGTTGAGGCACCGGTTAGTCATGGGTCGCAGCTTTGCGGCCCGTTTTCATTTCTGAAGGCCCGCGTCATGGCAGCACAGCTCATCAACGGCACGGCCATCGCGCAGCAGGTACGCCAGCAAGTGGCACTTGACGCCCAGGCCCTGGCCGCCGCCGGCCACCCGCCCGGCCTGGCCGTGGTGCTGGTGGGCGACGACGCGGCCAGCGCGGTGTACGTGCGCAACAAGGTCAAGGCCTGCGCCGAGGCAGGCGTGTTTTCGCTGCTCGAAAAGTACGCTGAAGATTTCAGCGAAGCGGCGCTGCTGCGGCGCATTGCGGCACTGAACGCCGATGCCCGCATCCACGGCATCTTGGTGCAGATGCCGCTGCCGCGACATATCAAGGCGCAGCGAGTGATCGAGGCCATCGCCACACACAAAGACGTGGACGGCTTTTCCACCTTGTCCGCTGGCGAACTGATGACCGGCGCCAGCGGCTTTCGCCCGTGCACGCCGCTGGGCTGCATGACGCTCATTCATAGCACCGGCATCGAACTGCGTGGCAAGCATGCGGTGGTCATCGGCCGCAGCAACACCGTGGGCAAGCCGATGGCGCTGCTGCTGCTGCAAGCGCATGCCACGGTCACGGTCTGCCACAGCGCCACGCCTGACCTGGGCCTGCACACGCGCATGGCCGATGTGGTGGTGGCCGCGGTGGGCCGGCGCAACATGGTCACGGCAGAGATGGTGAAAACCGGTGCGGTGGTGATTGACGTGGGCGTGAACCACAATGCAGCCGGCAAGCTGTGCGGCGATGTCGACTTCGACGCTGTGCGCGAAGTCGCAGCTTGGATCACGCCCATGCCGGGTGGCGTGGGGCCCATGACGATTGCCATGCTGTTGGCCAACACGATCGCATCGGCGCGCCGCGCCGCAGGAGTTTCGCCGTGAGCAACCCACTGATCTGCGAACGCGGCCTGCCGGACATGGCTGCCGTGCAACCCGGCGATGTCGCACCGGCGCTCGACGTGCTGCTGGCCCGTGCCGAGCAGGCGCTGGAGCATGCTGTGAGCGACGAGGTGGCCGATGACGACCACGCCATTTCGGCCGTGCTTGATGTGGCCGTGGAGCGGCTGCAAGTCAGCTGGGGCACGGTGGGCCACCTGAACGAAGTGGCCGACACGCCGGCGCTGCGTGCCGCGTACAACGAAGCGTTGCCGCGGGTGACTGACTTCTTCACCCGCCTCGGTGCCGATGAGCGGCTGTTCGCCAAGTTCCGGCGCATCGCGCCCGAGCCGCTGCCGCCGGTGCGGCGCCAGGCGCTGGCCCATGCGCTGCGCGACTTCGTGCTCGGCGGTGCGCAGCTTGAAGGCGCGGCACGCGCGCGCTTCGCGCAGATCGAGGAGCGCTGTGCCGAACTCGGCCAGGCGTTCTCTGAACACGTGCTCGACGCCACCGACGCCTTCAGCGCCCTCGTTAACGACGCCGAACTTGACGGCATGGCACTTGATGTCAAACAGGCCGCGGCGCAACGCGCGCAGGCCGCTGGCCAAGCCGGTTACCTGCTCAACCTGCATGAGCCTTGCTACATACCGGTGATGCGCACGGCCAGCAACCGCGCCTTGCGCGAACGCCTGCACCGCGCCTACACCACCCGCGCCAGCGAACTCGGCCCGGCGCAGTGGGACAACTCCGCCCTGATGGCCGAGATGCTGGCGCTGCGCCACGAACAGGCGCAGTTGCTGGGCTACAGCGACTACGCGGCGCTGTCACTCGCGCCCAAGATGGCCGGCACACCCGCCAAGGCCAACACCTTCCTGGAAGACCTGGCACAGCGCGCGCGCCCGCGCGCCGTGGCCGAGCTGGCCGAGCTGCGCGCCTTTGCCGCCGCGGAGTTGAATCTGCCCGACGTGCAGGCCTGGGACCTGCCCTACGCCGCCGAGCAACTCAAGCAGGCGCGCTACGCCTTCAACAGCGAAGAGGTGAAGCAGTACTTCACCCTGCCGCGCGTGCTGGCCGGGTTGTTCGAGCTGATCGAAACCCTGTTCGACGTGCAGCTCGTGCCCGACCCCGCGCCGGCCTGGCACCCCAGCGTGAGCCGCCACGCCGTGCGCCGCGCTGGCAGCGTGCTGGGTCATGTCTACCTCGACCTGCATGCCCGCGCCGGCAAGCGTTCAGGCGCCTGGATGGACGATGCACAACAGCGTTGGCAGCGCCCGGCCGGCGGCGGCTTGCAGTTGCCCGTGGCCCACCTGGTGTGCAACTTTGCTCAGGGCTTGGGCGAGCAGCCGGCGCTGCTCAGCCATGACGACGTGGTGACGCTATTCCATGAGTTCGGCCACGGTCTGCAGCACTTGCTCACGCAGGTGGACGAACTGGCGGTGTCGGGCATTGCCGGCGTGGAGTGGGACGCGGTGGAACTGCCCAGCCAGTTCATGGAAAACTTCTGCTGGGAATGGCCCGTGTTGCAGCGCCTGACCGCGCATGTGCACACCGGCGCGCCGCTGCCGCGTGAGCTGTTCGACAAGATGCTGGCGGCGAAGAACTTCCACAGCGCGCTGGGCCTGCTGCGCCAGGTCGAGCGAGCCCTGGTCGACCTGGCCTTGCACAGCGCGCCGGCTGCCACACAAAGCATCGCCGCCATCGATGCGGCGGTGCGCCAGCGCATCGGCGTGGCCCCGGTGGCGCCGTTCAACCGCTTCCTGCACCGTTTTTCGCACATCTTCGACGGCGGCTACGCCGCGGGCTATTACAGCTACGCCTGGGCCGAGGTGCTGTCGGCCGATGCCTTTGCCGCCTTCACCGCAGCCGGCGTGCTGCACGCGCCCACCGGAGCGCGGTTTCGCCAAGCTATTCTGGAAACCGGCGGCAGCCGCAGCGCCATGGCCAGCTTCATGGCCTTCAAAGGCCGTGAACCAAGTATCGATGCCTTGCTGGCCAGCAGCGGGCTGGCTTGATGAGGCACGCCGGCTTGGGTTAGATTCCAAGCTCAGGCCGTCCTGTGCGGCGGCCCGTTAGCGTGCAGCCCATGACCCACCTTGCCCTGTTCACCCCGCAGTCAGGCTTGCGCTTGGCCGCCGCGGCGCTGGTTTGCTTGTGTGGTGCCAGCCAGGCGCAGTACAAGGTGGTGGGCGCCGATGGCCGCATCACTTACACCGACCGGCCACCCGTGGGCGACACCGCCAAGGTCAGCGCCTTGAAGACGGGTGATGCGCGCGCGGCTAGCACCTCGGCACCCTTGCCGCTTGAGCTGCGCCAGATCGCGCTGCGCTACCCCGTCACGCTGTACAGCAGCGCCGATTGCACGCCATGTGAAGCCGGCCGCGAATGGCTCATGCAGCGCGGCGTGCCATACAGCGAAAAGCGCATCAGCAGCGACGAAGACGGCGCCGCGCTGCAACGCCTGGTCGGCGCGCGCACCGTGCCCTCGCTGACCATCGGCAGCCAAGCCCTGCGCGGCCTGGCGCCCGCGGAATGGGCAAGCTACATCGACGCCGCCGGTTACCCGCGCGAATCGCGCCTGCCCCAAGGCTGGCAGCCACCGACTGCGACGCCGCTGGTGGCACGCGTTGAGCCCAAACCGGCGCCTGCAGCGGCGCCAGTGGCCGCCGCGCCGCCGCCACGCGCTCCCGATGCGCCGGTGGAGAAGCCGACGGGGTTGCGCTTTTAAGCTTCGGCCAGCTTCATCTTGCGGGTCAGCCACGAGCCCGCCCCCAGCGCCGTGCCGAAGAACCAGAACAGCGCGGCCGCGCCCACAGCCGCGCCGGCCACGCCAAAGAGCAGCGGCATCAAGGTGCTGGAGCCGTTCATCACCATCGAACGCAACGCGATGGCCTGGCCATGGCGGTGCGGCGGTGCCAGGTCGTGCAAGGTGGACATGATCATCGGCTGCACCGAGCCCATGGCCAGCCCCATGGCCAGCGCGCAGCACACCATGCGCCAGGGCGTGGTGGCAAAGGGGTAGGTCAGCATCACCAGGCCGGTGGCCAACATGGCGCCACCGAGTACGGCACTGCGTTCAATGCGGTGCGCCAGCAGCGGCACCACCAGGCGCACGCCGCTCACCGCCAGCGTGAAGCTGCCCAGCACCAGGCCGATGCTGCTGGCGCTGAAGCCGTATTCATGGCCCAGGATCGGCACGGCAAAGGTGTGCACGTCCCAGGCTGACGAGAGCAACCAGTTCACGCTCATCAGGCGGCGCATGCCGGGGGCGTTGAACAAGTCCCATGCCGTCTGGCTTTTGCCCAATTCGCCCGGCTCGCTCGGTGGCGCGCGCGGCGCGCGGCGCGGCACCTGGCGCGCCGCCCACCAGCACACCAGCGGCAACAGCGCCAGCGCGACATAGGCCCAGCCGAAGCCAAAGGCGTCGATCACGAAGCCGGCCATCACCGGCCCCACCACGTTCGAAAGCGATGGCGCCACGCCCAGCCAGCTGAACACGCGCACGCGCTCGGTGGCGTCGCGCGCGGTGGCGCCCGCGGTGTGCTGGGTGGCGATCTGGATGACGTTGGCGCCCGAGCCCGCCAACAGCGCAGACAACCCCAGCAAGCCAAAGCGCCAGGGCTGCGGCACCAGGGTGCTTAAGCCCGCCAGCAAGGCCCCGACCACGGCCGCGATGATGGCCAGTTGCACCGGCCGGTGGTAGCCCAGCCGGTCCGCCATGCGCCCGGCGGGCAAGGCAATCAGCACCGGCGCGGCGGCATACAGCGCCAGCATCATGCCCACGCTGAGCGCGCTTTGGCCGTCGCGCAAGGCCTGCAAGGGCGCGGCCATGCGCACGCCGGCCATGGTGGCGTGCACGCCCACCTGGCCCACGATCAAGGCCAGCAGAACACGGCTGAAACCTTGCTTGGCGTTCGGTTCAACCGTCATCGGGGCTTTCGTCCACGCCGTTAGGCAGTTCATCGTCCAGCCCCGGCAGCAGCTCGCGCGAGC
>JAYUHT010000461.1:0-10016 GCA_043766725.1 Burkholderiales bacterium
GCAAGATGTAGCCCGCGCCAAGCAGGCCGACTTTGTACTTTGTGGGGGTCATGGAGAGGCGTCGCCTGGATCGAGGGGTTTGGTTCTAACTATGACAAAGTGGCCAGCGCAGCTGAAGTTGCTCAAGTCTTGACCACGAAAAACGAAACGTGCCGGCCCAATTCGGCGCGGCCGGTTCGTCTCTTGTGAACTCATTGAGACCGGATGTTTCTCAGCTCGCCGCGCAGCACAGCGCGCAGGTCGCCGAACAACATGTCCCATAGAAAGCGGCGCGGCGAACAGTCGTCGCGGGTGGATGCACCCAAGCGCAAGACCTTGCGCAACAGGTAAGTCGTGCGGCCGGCCAGATGCATCATGTCGGCCAGGATCAATCGCGGCACGCCGTAGGCCTTGGCGAAGAAGCGCCGGCGCGAGGCATACCAATAAGCCGGGCGGCGCTTGCGAACGTCTTGAATGCCGGTAGACGCGCCTTCAAGGTGCATCACGGACACGGCCGGTTCGTACCAGACCGACCACCCGGCGGCGCTGGCGCGACGGCAGAAGTCGACCTCTTCAAAATACAGGAAGTAGCGCTCGTCGAGCAGGCCAATTTGCGCGAAGACCTGGTTGCGAACCAGCATGCAAGCGCCGCTCACCCAGTCACAGGCGTGGGCCACGGGCTGCGGCGGCGGTGAAATGCGCCGCTGCGCAAACATCTTGGTCAACAGGCCCAGGCGCGCGCTTTCAAGAAATTCGCCCATCGGCGTGGGCATGCCATGCGCCGAGGACTCCACCGCCCCGTGAACATTTTCGATGCGCACGCCGGCAATGCCCGCCCTCGGGTGCCGCGCCATGAAGTCGTGCAGACCCCGCAGCAAGCCCGGCCTGACGATCGTGTCCGGATTGAGCATCAGCACAAACTCGGGCGTGGCGCCGAGCTGGCGGATGTGTGCAATGCAGGCGTTGTTGCCGTATGCAAAGCCGCCGTTTCTAGGCTGCGGCAAGACTTCGACCCAGCTCGACCAACCGCGTTCCAGCACCGCTTGCGCAATGCGCGCGGCTGAGTCGTCCTGCGAATCGTTGTCGGCAACGATGACCTTGCCGCCGCCCAGTTGCGGCACTTCGCTCAGCAACGACTGCAAACACGCGATCGTCAGATCGGCGGTTCGATAGTTGACGATCGCAACGAATGTGCGGGTCATCTGCGGCCGCGACACGTTGTGCCTACGACGGGCTCAGTTCATCGATGAGCGCCTTGGTCTGGCGGATGTTGCCACCACCCGACGCGCCGAAAACGATGGACTCGATGCCCTTTTGTCCGCACACATAGGCAATGGCGTCACGCGGCGAAATGGCGCCTGAAGCCAGCACCGACATGGCGATGGGCCGGAAACGCCCTGAGGCCACGAGCCGCTCGTACTCTGGCAAGCCGCCGCACATGCGAAAGCCGATCTTGTTGACGTTGGCGCAGATCACCGGGTTTGCAATGCCGAGCTTTTCCAGCACCGGCAACAGGCGCGGCACGTTCATCGTGATGTAGCCGGGCTCGGCGCCATAGGCTTGCCGCACATGGTCGTGGAAGGTGCGGAACAGCTGGTTCAGGCCCAGGCCCAACAACAGATCGGTGATCACGTTCTGCACAAAGATGACCGGCGTTTTCAGGCCATGGAACATCTTCATCTCGGCATCAATCAGCAGCCGCAGGATGGTGTCGATGTCCTTGTTGGCCAGGGCCAGACCGCCCTTGACCATGGCGCCCATGGCGCCATCTTGCGGCAGGAACAGGCGCAGCGCGTCGATCATGCCGTGCTCGGTCACCGCATTGGCGTACTTGTGGGCGTACGGCATGCACGGGTAGAACTGGTAGTCGGGGTAGCGCTCGGGGTGGGCGCGGAAGTGATCGCAGATTTCAGCCACGCGGTCGTGCGTGGTGCACATGAAGGTGCGAATGCCTGCGGCATAGGCCAGGTCGAGCACCTCGATCATGGCCGACACATTCTGAAAGCGCATGCTCTGTGAGCGCGCCTTCTCTTCCGACATGTGGTTGACGCCGAAAAACTGGTTGTCGCCAAACAGCACGCGGTCCATGGGATTGCTGGGTTTCATCAGGAAGGCGCCGCTTTCAACCGAAGATTTTTTGCCAGAGCTTGCGTGACTGCTGCGCCGCCACGCCTGCACTCACTGCGCCGGCAGGCTGTTCGCCGGTGAACATGGCCACCACGCGGTCGGTTTGCAAGGCGCTGCGAAAAGTGTTCTCGCCGTCCAGACGGCGCGTCTCAATGCTCTTGACGAAGTAGTCGATCTGCGCCGAATACTCCTCGCCGCGCAGGTAGAACCAGACTTCCTCGGTCAGGTCGGTGGTGTAGCGCACGGTCCAGTGCTTGCCGGTATCCGGCAGCGCGGCGTGCGGCTCGCGCAGGAAGATCTGGCACTCCTGGCGGTCGGCCACCAGCTTGCCGTTGGTACCCCACAGCGAGATCTTGGTCGACATCTTGCGGTGGCTCTCGTCACTCCAGTTCACGCTCAGCTGGCCCGACATGCCGCTGGCGTAATTCAAGGTGCCGTAGACCTCGTCATCAACACCCCGCGAGAAGACGCCATGCCGCACCACACCCGACACCGAATCGGGCACGCCCGCAACGAAGTTCACCAGGTCGAGCGCGTGGCAGGCGTAGTCATACAACGCGCCACCGCCTTCAGATTTTTCAGAGCGCCAGGTGCCCCCCTTGGGCCGCAGCACCACCGGGCCATAGGCTTCGGCGCGCACGTGGTGCAAGGTACCCAACGCCCCCGAACGCGCAATGCGCGCGGCTTCTTTGAAGGCGCCGACAAACCGGTAGTGGTAGCCCACCTGCGTGACCAGGTTGCGGCTCTCAGCCAGTGCCACCAAACGTTCGCCGTCTGCCACATCCAGCACAAAGGGCTTTTCGCAGAACACGTGCAGGCCGCGTTGCAAGGCTTTTTCGACCATGCCGGCGTGCATCTTTGAAGGCGTGGCCACGAGCAGCGCATCAAGCTGTTCGCGCTCGAGCATGCGGTCGAAATCTTCGTAGCAGTTCAGCCCCGTGTGCTTGCTCAACACGTCATTCAGGTAGGTCATCGAGTCGCACCCGGCCACCAATTGCACCTGCGGGTGGGCGCGCACGATGGCCAAGTGGGACAAGCCCATCTTGCCCAGGCCGACCATTGCCATTCGTACCGTCACCTTGGTATCCTTCCCTGTGGAATTGCGCGCTCAGATCAACCCGTTATCCTAAACCAAGGGCATTGCCTCGACCCGCCGAATAAAGGCACCTGATCACGGCATTCCCGCAAGCTGCAGGGCTCGCGACTCGACACGATGCGCGCCTGCGCAAGGCGCTGGTTAGGATCGGCGATCAGCGCAAACCAGGCTTCAGATAAAACGTGACGATGAACAACCGAATGGCCAGGCCAGTGCGCCTGGTGGCAGGGTCGTCCGCCGGCGGGCACACCAATGAACTGCTGATCCTGCTGGCTGCCGCGCAGGGCCGGTGGCCGATCGAGCCGGTGGCTTATGTCACGACCATGGAAATCGCTGCCAGCGGCTTTGCCCGCTACGGCAAGCCGGTTCGAGTCATCGGCGAAGCCGATCGGCGAAAACCGCTGCAAGCACTTGGCGTGCTCTGGCTCAGCTTGCGCTGGGTGTTGCGTGACCGGCCCACCGTGGTGGTGACCACTGGGTCGATGCCGCTGGCGGTTTACTGCATCTGGGCCAAGTTGCTGTTGCGTTCGCGTGTGCTGTGGATCGACAGCGTGGCACAGGTTGATGAGTTGTCGATGAGCGGGCGCATCATGCGCCGAGTGGCTGATCAGTGCCTGGCGCAATGGCCCGAAGTGGCGGCCAAGCACGCTGATGTGCAGTATGCCGGGGAAGTGATGTGATCCTCGTCACCGTGGGCAGCATGTTTCCGTTTGACCGGCTCGTCATGGCCGCTGATGTTCTGGCCGAAAAGCTGGGCCCGCAGACGCCCTTCTTCGCGCAAATTGGCGACGGCCGCTATGAGCCACGCCATATGCCGTTCTTGCGCTTCGTGCCGCGCGAGGATTTCGCCGGCCTCATGCTCAAAGCGGAGGTGGTGATTTCGCATGCCGGCATCGGCACCATCGCCGAAACCCTCAACTTCGGCAAGCCCTTGCTGGTGCTACCGCGGCGCCGCGCGCTGGGTGAACACGTCAACGACCACCAGGTGGCCACGGCTGCGCGCTTTGGGGATCTGGGCCACTTGCTCGTGGCCACGACCGAATCTGACATCGAAGCTCAGTTGCCCGCGCTGCGCCACTTCGTGCCCAAGCGCAGGGTCGCTGACACCCAACGGCTGGCACAGCATGTCGGCCATTGGCTCACCGGTGTAGCCGGCGGTTAAGCCGCATGGGCGTGCCGGCTCAGGCTTGCGCGCGCGGCATCCCGACGCGCGAACTCAACGCCCGGCCTGGCGCCGTTGGGCCGGCGGCGCATCGTCATCCAGTTCGCGCATGAAGGCCAAGAGTTGTTGCCGTTCGGTGGCGCTGAGCAGGACTTCACCGGTCTTGCCGAGCAGTTCCCGGTTCAGGGCCGCTTCCAGCGTTGCGGCACTGCCGTCATGAAAGTACGGCGCCGTGCGGGCAACGTTTCTCAGCGAAGGCGTCTTGAATCCCCCGGCATCTTCCACCACCCCGGTGACCATGAAGCGCCCCAGCGCGCTGGCCTCAGCCGGGTTGGCCTTGGCCATGTCCGCTCGAGTTTGCCCGGCGGCCAAGCGGCCGCGCACAGCGTTCTGCATCGGATAGACATGGTTGCCGTGGGCATGAAACTGTTGGTCGCTGAGTTGCACCCGGCCCGTGCCCGCGTCGTCGGCCAGCACATGGCAGGCTGAGCACTGCGCGCGCCCTCTGAACAGCGCTAATCCTGCCTGCGCATCGGCGCTCAGCGCGTTCTTGTCACCCTTGAGCACGAACCGGTCGATTGCACTCTCAGGGCTGACCAAGCTGCGCACATGCGCCGCCAGCGCAGCGGCCACGGTATCGGCCCGAATGGCGGGAGCGCCGGCCTGCGCATAAGCGCGAGTGAAGGCGTCGCGGTAGGTTGGTTCAGCGCGCAGCTTGGTCAGTAAGTCTTCGATGCGAGTGAAGCCATGCTCGTCCGGATTGGTCAACGGTTCCAACACTTGGCGCTCGAGTGTAGGCGCGCGGCCGTCCCAAAAGAAGGCGTGGTGGTGGCCCACGTTGAGCAGGCTCGGGGCGTTGCGCAAGCCTTTTCGCCCTTCGATGCCCAGCGCCACCGCAAGCCCATCAGAGAACGCCTTGTCCGTCTGATGGCAACTGGCACAGCTGATCTTGCCATTGACGCTCAACTTCGGGTCGGCGAAGAGTTGAGCACCCAGCCTGACCTGGGCGGCGGTGTCCAGACGGCCGGCTTTCTCGCCCGCACCAGCAAATACCGGAGCGCCGACCAACCATTCAATGCAAACGACGCAAAGCGCTAACCACAGGCTAGGTGCGAGTTTCTGTCTTGGCTGCCGGCGAGTACTTGTTTGATTCATCATGTGACGCGATAACGGCGACATATTTTTCGCAATATGCCGTGCACGACATTGTCTTACATCGGCCGGTTGGTCTATCTTCTTCAACCTTGTACAGCAAGAGAAGACTTGAATAGCGGGATGGACGCGGTCAACTGCCAACATCCCGTTACACGTTCGCTCCCAATCTCACCATTGCGAGGTGAGCACGAAACTATGTGGCACCGATAAGCCAGGAGAATCCGAAGCTGGTCGCCCGCCAGTGCCGGGCCACCGGTTACCGCGCTGTCGAATGCCCAGAATTACCAGGCAACAGGCATCAACGTAACTCCTTGTCAGGCATCCGGGCCCCAGTGACGTGCTAGCGATTTGCTGTATCCGACCCGGATTCGCCAGCTGACAACCGTGTATTTTCAAGGATCATGATGACGACAAGCACGTCCACACCTGTCCGCACCCTGGCTGCCATCGCAGCCAGTTCTCTGCTGCTCGCCGCTTGCGGGGGAAGTGCGAGCGATGAAGCCCCAGCGCCAACCGAGGCTCGCACCGCCCGGGCCTTGTCAGCGGGCAATGGCAACGCTTCAAGTGCCAAGGGTGGGCTGGCCGATACCAGCACAGAAGCGATTCAATACACCCTGGCCGGCACCTCGACGAACAACGGACGTAGGAACGGCGGCGGCCCTCCCCCGCCCCCTCCTCCCCCACCACCCCCGGCCCCCGCGCCTCCCCCTCCTCCGACGCCAACGGGCCAGTTGCCCGACGGCTCGTTTGCTTGGTCCAACCCAGCCACCTGGGGCGGCAGCGTGCCAGCCGCCGGCGCCACCGTGGTGGTGCCTGCCGGCAAGGTCATCACGCTCGATGTCTCGCCGCCTGAGCTGGCCGGTGTGCGCATCGACGGCACTTTGCGCTTTGCGCGCGTGAACCTGGCGCTGAATGCAGGCTTCCTCGACGTTGTTGGCGCACTGGAAATCGGCACCGCCACGCAGCCCTATGTGCAACGGGCGACCATCACCTTGACCGGCGTCGAACCCACCACGGCCGACGACGGTCTGGCGCGTGGCCTGCTGGTTCGTGGCGGCCGGCTTGACGTGTTCGGCGCCAGCCCGCAGCCCGTCTGGACGAAGCTGAACGAGCATGCGAATGCTGGCGCAACAGCGCTCACGCTGAAAGACACGGTGTCGGGCTGGAATGCCGGCGACACCGTGGTCGTGGGCCCGACCGACTTCTATGGCGTGGCCAGTGCCGAACGCCTGCCGCTGACCGCGGCCAGCCAAACGCAGTTGACGCTGGGCGCACCGCTGGCCAAGTTTCGCTGGGGCAAGCTTCAGCATGTCACCAACAACGGCATGAGCCTGACGCCGGATGCGAGCTTCGTGCCGCCGGCCACGCCCGCCCCCACCGAGCTTGATGAACGGGCCGCGGTGGCCAACTTGTCGCGCAACATCGTGATCCAGGGCGCTGACGATGCGGCCTGGCGCGACCGCGGGTTTGGCGCGCACGTCATGGTCACGGGCCTGGCCAGCAAGATCAATGTCGATGGCGTGGAGCTGCGCCGCGCCGGGCAGTCCGGGCGTGTGGATCGCTATCCGTTCCACTGGAACCGGCTGAGCTACAACGACCAAGGCCAACTGCTTGGCGACGCCAGCGGCCATGTCTTGCGCAACAGCAGCATCTGGAACTCTTCGCAGCGCTGCGTCGTGCTGCAGGCCACCAACGGCGTGCAGGTCATCAACAATGTCTGCCAAGACATCAAAGGCCATGCCTTTGCGATGCTCGAAGGCGGTGAGCGGCGCAACCTGTTCGAGGGCAACCTGGCCTTGCTGATGCGCAGCCCGGCCGCCGCCAAGATGTTGCAGCTGCACGAGGGCCCCGATCTCTACCAGGCCGGGCCGTCGGGCTTTTTCCTGACCAACCCCGACAACGTGGTGCGCGGCAACCACAGCGGCGACTCGATCGGCCCGGGGTTTTGGTTGTCCTACGGCAGCAAGCCCGTCGGCAAGTCGGCCGCCATTCCCACCATTCCCGACCGCACGCCCTTCGGCTTGTTTCAGTACAACACGGCCCACAGCTCCTTCACAGGCGGCGTGACCCTGGGCTGGGCGGTGGTCGATGCCCTGGGCAACTTGGGCGGGCGGCAATACACACCGGCGCTTAATGGCGCCGAGGCCGGCGAGCGCCAACGCTTCTTGCTCAAGCGCATCGCCATCTACAAGAACATGAATGGCGCGCTGGCCAATGGGGTGTCCTTGCCCGACTATGAAGAGTTCATCACGGCCGACAACGTTGGCACCTACTTTCAAGGCAAGGTAGATGCCGGAACCATCACGCGCGGCTTGGCGGTGGGTTACAGCCTGAACAACCTGACACCCTGGCCAAAGACCTGGCCGGGCACCCCGCCAGTGGCCTTTGCCACCTATCACTCCATGGCCAGCATGCACCGCAACACGGTGGTGTCGTTTCCCTTTGTCGACAAGCTGCCCAGCGGCGCCTTCAACACCATCGACTACTACATCACCGCGGTCGACAAAGGCACCGTGCGCAACCCGGCGAACAAGTTGATCCAGACCCATGCCGGCTACCGCATTCCGCCGTTCAGCGTCGACCCGGCCACCATCGTTGGCGCCCAAACCACCTTGGCCAGCGCGATCTGGGATCCGCACGGCTATTGGGGTGCGAGCGGTCAGTTCTGGGTTCTGGACACCCCGTTCATGACTTCCGGCGCCAACTGTCAGTGGGTGGCGCCGGCGGGTTCGAATGGCAAGAGCTGCGATGGCCAGTACTTCGGCATCAATGCGTTCCAAACCGACTTCGATGCCAACCCGTACAACTTCCAGGCGCCGTTGTCGATCGAGCGCCAGCAACCCGGCAGCGGTGTGAAGCTGGGCAGCTATGAAGTGGGCACAGGCACGCGGCCCGATGGATTCAGGCATTTCGCAGCGCGCGCCTCTGGGCAGTTCGTTGTGCGCTTCCCGGGCCGCTCCCTGCCGAAATGGGTGCGCATGAATGTTGGCAACGCCTTCCGCGACGCCGACAACGTGGTGCTGGGTGTGGCGTTCGACCCCGCCTTGGTGCCCAGTGCCTACGTGGCTTTGTCGATGTACGGCGGCCACCCCGCGTCGGAGTTCCTGCCAGGTGGGCCGCTGGCCCGGTACGGCAGGCAGTATTCGCTGGTCGGCAGCCTGGCCGAGGTGAATGCATCAACCGGCGACAAGATGTGGCAGGACAAGGCCAACGGCTTGGTCTGGTTCAAGTACCGCGGTGGCCTGCCTTACCCTTACGCGCCGGTGCCGAACTCCGACGATGAGATCTACCGCGACCACACCGTGGTCATCCGCGGCCAGTGAAGCGAATGGCTGTTGGCGCGTTCAGCGCGCCAACACCGGCCCAAGCGCCTGGCCGGTGTGAGTGGCAGCCAAGACCACGCCTTCGGGCGTGGCCTGTGCCACCAGCAAGCCGCCCTCAACGCCACCCTCGGGGCCCAGGTCCACCACCCAGTCGGCCTCGGCCACCACATCGAGGTCGTGCTCGATCACCACCACGCTGTGGCCGCCGTCCACCAGACGGTGCAGCACGCGGATCAAACGTTCCACATCAGCCATGTGCAAGCCCACGGTGGGTTCGTCCAGCACGTACAGCGTGTGCGGCGGCTTCTGGCCGCGCCGGGTGATGTCATCGCGCACCTTGCTCAGTTCGGTGACGAGCTTGATGCGCTGCGCCTCGCCGCCACTGAGCGTGGGTGAGGGCTGGCCCAGCGTGAGGTAGCCCAGCCCCACGTCTTTCAGCAATTGCAGCGGGTGGGCAATGGCCGTCATGCTGGCGAAGAAGTCCACCGCTTCGTCCACTTCCATGTTCAGCACATCGCCAATGCTTTTGCCGCGCCAGCTCACGGCCAGCGTCTCGGGGTTGAAGCGCGCGCCTTTGCAGGTTTCGCACGGCACCTTCACGTCGGGCAGGAAGCTCATGGCGATGGTGCGCAGGCCTTGCCCGTCGCAAGTGCCGCAGCGGCCTTGCCCGGTGTTGAACGAGAAGCGCGCCGCGTTGTAGCCACGCGCCTTGGCCTCCAGCGTCTCAGTGAACAGCTTGCGGATCACGTCCCAAAAACCGATGTAGGTGGCCGGGCAGGAACGCGGCGTTTTGCCGATCGGCGTCTGGTCAACCTCGAGCACGCGATCCACCAGTTGCCAGCCGTCGATGCCGGCGCAGCCGTGCCAGTTCGGCTTGGCGCCGCGGGTGTTGATGAATTGCAGGTTGGCCAGCAGCACGTCGCGCGCCAGCGTGCTCTTGCCCGAACCGCTGACACCGGTGACGGCAACGAGCCTGTGCAACGGCAAGTTCAGGTCGATGCCGCGCAGGTTGTGCAGACGCGCCTGCCGCAACACCAATGCCGGCGCGCCAGGCAGCATTTCGCGCCGCGCCGCCAGGGGGTGCTTCAAGGGGTGGGCCAGGAGCCGGCCGGTGACAGATGCCGCCACGCTCGACAGCTCAAGCGCCGTGCCCTGCGCCACCAGGTGGCCGCCG
>JAYUHT010000462.1:0-10007 GCA_043766725.1 Burkholderiales bacterium
TGGGCACAAAGCAAAACGCCGACCACAAGGCCGGCGTTCGTCTATTCACTAAGTTATTGTTATTGTTCGAGAATTCTTGGTTGCGGGGGCAAGATTTGAACTTGCGACCTTTGGGTTATGAGCCCAACGAGCTACCAGGCTGCTCCACCCCGCGCTAGAACTTCGCATTATAGCACGTCTGCAACCGCGCCGCGCTGGGCCGCGCTGCGCCGCCGGCCTCTTGTCCCGTGGCATGGAGTGCCAAGTTAGGGGGCTGCGCCGATCGCGCTCCTTAGTTTTGTGGGTGCGATTTCGACCCTGCAAAGTTACATTTCCAAGACGCCCTGTATTCCTGCTGGAGCACGCCATGGCCACTGCACGCAAAGTCCTTCTGGTTGATGACCATGAACTGGTTCGCATCGGCGTCAAGACGACCTACCCCGAGGTGCTGGGCACACCCATCACGTGGCTCGAAGCCAGCACCCTGGGCGATGCCCTGGCGCTGTACAGCGAGCATGGCGATATCGATGCCGTCTTGCTCGACCTCAACCTGGCAGATTGCAAAGGCCTGCAAGGGCTGCGCCTGTTCTTGCAGGCCCACCCCAAGGCGCGCATCGCCGTGTTCAGCGGCACGCAGGATGAGTTCGTGATGCGCCAGGTGCGCTCATTGGGTGCGGTGGCATATGTGTGCAAGGGCACGCTGGCCTCGCAAATGCACGAAACACTGATCGCGCTGCTGCGGCCCGACGCCCTGGCCGGGCCGTGGGCCAACCCGCGTACCAGCAGCCTGTTTCCGCGCATGCCCGCCACTGCCATGTACGACCGTGTCTGCGAACTGGGCCCGCGCCATCTTGAAATTCTCGAATTGGTGCTGTCGGGCTGCACCAACCAAGAAATCAGCAGTTCCACCACCTTGTCGCTGGGCACGGTGAAGAACTATGTCTCTTCGCTGCTGCTGGCGCTTGATGTGCGTTCGCGCTCGCACCTGATCAGCCTGTTCCGCTGAACACCCCGCCGCGGCCCGGCTTGCCGCGCAAGTGTTGAACCGGGTGAACACAGACCACACAGCGGCGCAGGCGGGCACCAATGTGCCGCGCCGCGTGCGCCATGTCGTGGTCGAAGGCACCGCGCCCGCGCCGAGTGACAGCGCGGCTCAGGAGCGGCTCGCTGCGCTGAACACTGATCGCCGCGCGCTGCACAGGCGCCTGGCCGACGCCGCAGCCCAAGCGGCCTGGGCGCAGTGGCCGGCGCTGGGTGCAGCGCTGTTGCTGCTGGCGTTGTTGCCGGCCTGGCGCATCAGCACTCAGCCGCTCTTTCAGCAACCCGTGGCAGCGCTGCCGTGGCTGGTGGCCACTGTGGTGCTGGGCCTGGCGCTGATCATCGCTGCGCGGCGCCGGCACCACGCGCCGCGCTTGCGCTGGCAGGTGGCGGCCAGCCTGGCCGTCACGCTTTGCCTGGCCTGGCCGGCCTGGGGGCTGGGCCGCGCAGACGCTCTGCTCAGCACCGCTGCGGCCACGGTGTTTGGCGT
Organism: Burkholderiales bacterium; assembly: GCA_043766725.1. Lineage (GTDB taxonomy): Bacteria > Pseudomonadota > Gammaproteobacteria > Burkholderiales > Burkholderiaceae_C > Rubrivivax. The sequence continues at coordinate 1,508 of JAYUHT010000462.1, forward strand.
GGCCGCAGCGCAGGCGCTGGCGATGTTGCCGCGCCTTGCCATGGCGCCGGTTTTGCTGCCGGCCCTGGCCGGCGTGGGCAGCGCCTGGGCGGGCGTCTTGGCGGATGACTGGCAGAGCCTGGCCCTGGGCCTGGCGGGCAGCGCCTGCGCGGCGCTGTTGGTGCAGCGCGGTCATCGCGCCTGGCGGGCACGGCAGCAACATGTGTTCGACCAGGGCGAGCAGCTACGCACGGCGGCCTCGGCGCGCGACGCCGCCGTGCGCACCGACCAGGACAAGAGCCGCTTCCTGGCCATCGCCAGCCACGACTTGCGCCAGCCCGTGCATGCGCTGGGGCTGTTTGCCGCCACCTTGCAAAAGCGCTTGCTTGATTCGCCTGACGAGCCGCTGGCGCGCAACCTCATGCGGGCGGTCGATGGCCTGGAGCGCTCGTTCAACGCCATGCTCGACGTCTCCAAACTCGACGCCGGCGCCATCAGCCCGGCGCCGCAAACCTTCCCCTTGCGCGACATGTTCCGCCGCCTGCACATGCAGTACGCCGGTCAGGCTGAATTCGCCGGCCTGGGGCTGCGTTTTTCGCCCGGCGGCAAGTCGGTGACGAGTGACCCGCAATTGCTGGAGCGCATCGTCGGCAACCTCATTCAAAACGCCATCAAGTACACCAGCCAGGGCGGCATCGTGGTGGTGGCGCGCAGCACGGCCGCGCGCATCAACATCGAAGTTTGGGACACCGGCTGCGGCATCGCGGCCGCCGACTTGCCGCGCGTGTTCGAAGAGTTCTTCCAGGTCGGCCACGGCGAGCGCGACCGCAGCCACGGTCTGGGCATGGGCCTGGCCATCGTCAAGCGCCTGGCGGCCTTGCTGGGGCACCGGCTGGAGGTGGCCTCCACACCCGGGCGCGGCACGCTGTTCCGCGTGGGCGTGGCGCTGGGCGGCCTGGCGGGCATGCAGGACGAACTCGCCCCGGCCGACACCCAGCCCATGCAAGCCCAGGGCCCGCTCATGGTGTTGGTGGTGGACGATGAAGAGCCTATCCGCGAGGGCCTGCGCCTGCTGCTGGCCGAATGGGGCATGCAGGTCATCACCGCGGCCGATGCGGCGCAGGCCGAGCAGGCCGTCACGGCGCTGGAAGGCCGCGTCGACCTGGTGCTCAGCGACCTGCACCTGGGCCCGGGGCCGGATGGCATGGAGGTCATCGCGCGCGTGCGCCGCCTGTGCGGCCGCGAGGTGCCGGCCATCTTGGTCACCGGCGACACCGGGCATGACGAAATCCAGCGCGTGGCCAGCGCCGGCGATCTGGTGTTGTTCAAGCCGGTGCAACCGCGCCGCCTGTTCGAGGCCATGCGCTCGGCGCTGCGCTAAAAGCCTGCGAGTCCACAAACTGGGGGATAGCGCCGGCCCCAACAGCCGGTGCGAAATGACTTTCGACCACTGGCACGGCGGCCGCACGCTCCTAGAGTTCGCGCCATGCACCCAGCCGCCCGCTGCAATTGGGCGTTAGCACCATGCCAGACCTGCCGGTCGATCTCGAAGCCCTACTTAGCCCTCTGGCCGATGCCAACCCGGCCGGGCCGAACCTTGACCTCGACCCGGCGTTCCAGGCCCTTGAGCAAGGCGCCACGGGCAAGCCCGAGCGCCAGTACGGAGCGAAGGTGTACCCCGCCGAACCGCCGGACTGGCCGGCCATGCAACAGCATGCCTTGGCCCTGGCCGCGCGCACGCGCGATCTGCGCGTGGCCGTGTGGCTGTTGCGCAGCGCTGCGCACCTGCAAGGCCTGCCCGGCGTGGCCACGGGCTTGGAACTGCTGCACGAGTTGCTGCGCCGGCATTGGGATGCGGTGCACCCGCAGCTTGACCCCAGCGACGACGCCAGCGAAGGCAGCGACCCCACCATGCGCCTGAACGCGTTGGCGCCCCTGGCCAACCGTGACGCCGCGCTGGCCGACCTGCGCGCTGCCGCGCTGGCGAATGAACGCGGCAGCCTGAGCCTGCGCGAGCTTGAACTCGGCCTGGGCCAGGAGCCGGCCGGCCCGGGCGAGGTGGCGCCAACTGCTGCCGGTGTGTTGAAGGCCCTGGGTGAACTGAGCCAACGCCACCCGGCGCTGGCGCAAACCGCGGCCCGCGGCAGCGCGGCGCTGGCAGGCATCAACGCCGTGCTGCATGAGCGGCTGGGAGCAGCGCACGCGCCCGATCTGTCTGCCTTCACGCAACTGTGGGTGCTGCTCGGCCGCGGCCTGGCCGGCGGCGCAGCACCACCCGGCACCACCAGCAACCTGGCCGCGGCGCCGGCAGCAGGCGAGCTGCCCGCGCCCACCGCAGCCTCGGCGGCCAATGCCCTGAACAACCGCGCCGATGCGCAACGCGAACTCGAGCGTGTGTGCAGCTGGCTGGAAACGCACGAACCCAGCCACCCCGCGCCGCTGTTGATTCGCCGCGCGCAGCGGCTTATTGGCATGAGCTTCATCGAGATCATCCGCGACCTGGCCCCTGACGGCCTGAGCCAGGTCGAGCGCGTTGCCGGCAGCCCGGCATCGAGCTAACTTCAAGCCGCACAGGAGCATTCCACCATGGCCCAAAGCAGCCAGAAATTCATCGCCCGCAACCGCGCCCCGCGGGTGCAAATTGAATACGACGTCGAGCTTTATGGTGCCGAGAAGAAAGTGCAACTGCCCTTCGTGATGGGGGTGCTGGCCGACCTGTCCGGCAAACCCAGCGAACCCCTGGCGCCGGTGGCCGAGCGCAAGTTCCTCGATATCGATGTTGACAACTTCGACGCCCGCATGCGCTCGATGAAACCGCGCGCGGCGTTCCAGGTGACCAACCGGCTCACCGGCGAAGGCAACCTCGCGGTGGACATCACCTTCGAGAGCATGGACGACTTCTCGCCCGCTGCGGTGGCCGCCAAGGTCGAGGGCCTGCGCCAGTTGCTCGAAGCACGCCAGCAGTTGGCCAACCTCATCACCTACATGGACGGCAAGACCGGCGCTGAAGAGCTGATCGCCAAGGTCATCAAAGACGAGGCCTTGCTCAAGTCGCTGGCCGCGGCCAAGGCGGCGCCGCCTGCCGCATAGCTGCTTGCGCAATTCGAACCCTTCTTCAAGAGAGCACACCATGGCCGAACAAACCACACAGACCGCCGCGCCCCTGCAAGGCATGCTGCTGGCCGGCAACGACTTCGCCGCCTTGCTGAACAAGGAATTCCGGCCCAAGAGCGACGAGGCCAAGAGCGCCGTCGAGCAAGCCGTGCTCACGCTGGCACAGCAGGCGCTGGCCGGCACCCAGCTCATCGGCAGCGATGTGCTGGTGTCGATCGAAGCCATGATTGCCGAGCTCGACAACAAGCTGTCGCAGCAGGTCAACGAGATCCTGCACCACCCCGACTTGCAGCAGCTTGAAAGCGCCTGGCGCGGCCTGCACTACCTGGTGAACAACACCGAAACCGACGAGATGTTGAAGATCCGCGTCTTCAACATCCCCAAGGCCGAGCTGGCCAGGACGGTGAAGCGCTACAAGGGCACGGCGTGGGACCAGAGCCCCATCTTCAAGAAGGCCTACACCGAGGAGTACGACCAGTTCGGCGGCCACCCCTTCGGCTGCCTGGTGGGCGACTACTACTTCGACCACACACCGGCTGACGTGGAATTGCTGGGCGAGATGTCGAAGATCGCCGCCGCGGCACATGCGCCGTTCATCGCCGCGGCCGCGCCCAGCGCCATGCAGATGAGCTCGTGGCAAGAGTTGGCCAACCCGCGCGACCTGACCAAGATCTTCACCACGCCCGAGTACGCGGCCTGGCGCTCGCTGCGCGAATCAGAAGACGCGCGCTACGTGGGCCTGGCCATGCCGCGCTTCTTGTCGCGCCTGCCCTATGGCGCCAAGACCAACCCGGTGGATGCCTTCAATTTAGAGGAAGAAACGGGCGGCGGCGACCACAGCAAATACACCTGGGCCAATTCAGCCTACGCCATGGCCGTCAACATCAACCGTTCATACAAGCTTTATGGCTGGGGCACCAGCATCCGCGGTGTTGAAAGCGGCGGCGCGGTGGAAGGCCTGCCGGCGCACACCTTCCCCACTGACGACGGCGGCATCGACATGAAGTGCCCGACCGAAATTGCCATCAGCGACCGGCGCGAGGCCGAGCTGGCCAAGAACGGCTTCATGCCCCTGGTGCACCGCAAGAACAGCGACTTCGCCGCCTTCATCGGTGCGCAGTCACTGCAAAAGCCCGCCGAGTACGACGACCCCGACGCCACCGCCAACGCCAACCTGTCGGCGCGCCTGCCCTATATGTTTGCCTGCGCCCGTTTCGCGCACTACCTGAAGTGCATCGTGCGCGACAAGATCGGTTCGTTCAAGGAACGCAGCTCGATGGAGAAGTACCTGAACAACTGGATCATGAATTATGTGGATGGCGACCCGGCCAATTCTTCAGACACTGTGAAGGCGCAAAAACCGCTGGCTGCAGCGGAAGTGTTCGTTGAAGCCGTGGCAGGCAACCCGGGCTACTACAACTCGAAGTTCTTTCTGCGTCCGCACTACCAGCTTGAAGGCCTGACGGTGTCGTTGCGCCTGGTTTCCACCCTGCCCTCAGAGAAGAAGTGATTGCACCGGGCGAGCGCGCCCTTAACCTGAACCTGAAGAGGATTCATCATGTCACTGGACACACACATCAAGTTCGACGGCGTTGACGGCGAAGCCACGCACCAAGACCACAAGGGCGAGGTCGAGGTCCTGAGCTGGGCCTGGGACGTGCACAACGAAAGCGCCGTGGCCGGCGGCGGCAGCGGCAAGGGCAAGGCCACGCCCGGCTTGTTCAGCTTTGCCCACCTGTACGACAAGGCCTCGCCGGTGTTGGCCAAGAAGTGCGCCCAGGGCATGCACTTCAAGGAAGCCGCGCTCACGGCGCGCAAATCAGGCGAAGGCCAGAAGGACTTCCTCAAGATCACCATGAAGGAAGTGTTCATCACTTCGGTTTCGCCCTCGGGCGGTGGCGGCGGCGACATCACCGAAGGCGTGAGCCTGAGCTACGGCTCGATCGACTTTTCCTACAAGCCGCAAGACGACAAGGGCGGCCTGGGCGGCGAAGTGAAGTTCGGCTGGAACGTCAAGACCACCGCGATCACTTGATCCGCCGAGGCGTTTGCCATGCCTGCCGTGCCCAACAAGAGCCCGGCCTTGCCCGCGGGCCAAGGCGCTGACATCTTCTTGCATGTGCAAACGCGGCGTGCCGGCAAGGTCAAGGGCGAGGCCGTTGAGCCGGGCCATGCCGACGACATTGCCCTGTGCGGCTGGCAGTGGGGCGTGCAAGCCACCGCCGCGGTGGGCAGCGCGGCGGCGGCGCGGCGGCGCGCCTACACCGAGCTCACCGTGTTCAAGCGCATTGACCGCGCCACCACCGCGCTGCTGTCCGCGCTGGTCACCAACGACGAAGTGGCGCAGGCCAAGCTGACCATGCGCCGCGCCGGTGGCGCGCAGGAAGATTACTTCAGCATCAGCCTGAGCCAGGCGCGCATCACGGGCGTGCAGCACAGCACCGACGCGCAGGGCCAGACCCTGGAAAGCGTGGCCCTGGCCTTCACCAAAGTAGAGGTGGAATACCACCCGCAGCAGGCCAGCGGCCTGCGCGGCGGCAGCACGGTGTTCAGCGACGAGCTGCCGCAGGTGGCCTGATGGCCCTGGGCCCTGATCCAAGTGGCCCGCGCGAACCGCGTGAGCGCCTGCAGCCCGCCCTGCTCGACCGCCTGACCGACGAGCAACCCAGCCAACGCACAGAGCCCGACGCGCAGCGCGTGATGAGCAAGGCGCAGTTGCGCCAGGCGGTATTGCGCGACTTGCGCTGGCTGTTCAACGCCACCCAGGCGCATGCCGATTGGAACGACACCCACCCCGTGCTGGCGCGCAGCGTGCTCAATTTCGGCTTGCCGCCGCTGGCCGGGCAGCGCGCCTCCAGGCTCGATGTGCATGAGCTGGAACGTGCCATCACCAGCGCGATTCAGCACTTCGAGCCGCGCATCCTGCCGCAGCACTTGAGCGTGCGCGCGGTGCAGGGCGGCAACGTGCTGGACACGCACAACATGATCGAGTTCGAAATTCGCGGCCAGCTCTGGGCGCAGCCGGTGGCGCTGGACATCTTGCTGCGCACCCGGCTCGACCTGGAAGCCGGCCAGGTGGAGGTGCGCGACGCCTCGGTCAGCCTGCCCTTGCGCGGCTTGTGATGAACGCAAGATGATGGCCGCACGCCATATGGGCACAAACTGATGGACACCGCCTTTGCCCGCCTGTACCAAGACGAGTTGGATGTGCTGCGCGAGCTGGGCAGCGAATTCGCGCGCGAACACCCCAAGATCGCCGCACGCCTGGCGCTGGGCAACACCGAGGTGGCCGACCCGTATGTCGAACGCCTGCTCGAGGGCTTTGCGTTCCTGAGCGCGCGCGTGCGACTGAAGCTCGACGCAGAGCAACCGCGGCTGGTGGCCCAGTTGCTTGAATCGTTGTACCCGAACTTCCTGGCGCCGCTGCCGGCGATGATGGTGCTGCAGTTCGGGGTGGACAGCACCGACCCCAACCTCATGCACGGCCACCCGGTGCCGCGCGCCAGCGCCGTGCAGTCGCTGCTGCCGCGCGGGCAAGACACCTGCTGCGAGTTCCGCACCGCCATGGGTGTGACGCTGTGGCCCATCGAGCTGACTCGGGTGCAGTATTTCAGCCACGCGCCCGATTTGCCTCTGAACCAGTTGGGCGCCGCGCGCGCCGCCCAAGGCGGCCTGCGCATCGGCCTGCGCACTGCCCCCGGCCTGCACTTCAGCCAGCTCGGCCTGAACCGCCTGGCCCTGTACATCAGCGCGCCCGAAGACGTGGCCTACCGCTTGCACGAGCTGGTGCTGGGTGCCGGGCTGGGGTCATGGGTGCAAAGCGGGGTGCAGGGCGGGGTACACGGCGGGGTGCTTGGCGGCGTGGCTGATCTGAACCGTTGGCGTGGCGAAGACAGCATCCGCGCCCTGGGCTTCGACGCCGAGCATGCGCTGCTGCCTGAAACACCGCGCAACTTCAGCGGCCACCGCTTGCTGCAAGAGGTGGCCGCGCTGCCGCAGCGCCTGCTGTTCTTCGAGATCACCGATTTGAAAGACCGGCTGGCCACGCTGCACAGCGGTGAGCTTGAACTGGTGCTGCTGTTCAGCCGCGGCGAGCCGGCGCTGCAAGCCCTGGTCAATGCGCAAAGCCTGGCCCTGTTCTGCACCCCGGCGATCAACCTGTTTCGCAAGCGGCTGGATCGCGTCGCCCTCAGCCCCAATGCCTGGGAACATCACCTGGTGCCCGAGCGCACGCGGCCCATGGACTTTGAAGTGCACAGCCTGGAAAGCGTGGCCGGCCATGGCCCCGGCAGCGATGGGCCCGTGGCGTTCACGCCGCTGTACCAAAGCACGCATGGCCAAGCCGAAGGCGCCGGTGCGCACTACAGCCTGCGCCGCGAGCCGCGCCGCGCCGGCCAGCGCCAGCAAGCTGATGCGCGGGCCCCCGGCTACCTGGGCGAAGAAGTCTTCATTTCGCTGGGCGAACCCGGCCACGGCGCGCACCGCGCGGCGCTGCGCCAGCTTGCAGTGAGCGCCTGGGTCAGCAACCGCGACCTGCCCCTGCTCTTGCCGCAAGGCCTGGCCGGCGGCGAGCGCGCCTGGCAGCTTGAAACACCCGGCCCGGTGCGCAAGGTGTTGTGCCTGCGCGGGCCCACCAAGCCGGCGTCGCGCCAGGCGCTGGGCGATGTGGGCTGGCAACTGGTGGCGCAACTGTCACAGAACCTGCTGGCGCTGGATGACGAAGCGGCCGACCCCGCCGCCGCGCTACGCCAGCTGCTGCGCCTGTATGGCCCGGCCAACGACCCGGCCTGGGCGCACCAGGCCGAGGGCGTGCGCGCCCTGCGTGTGCAGCGCGTCGCCAGGCGGCTGCCAACGGCGGGGCCAGTGAGCATCGGTTGGGGCCTGGGGCTGGAGATCGAGCTTGACGAGCAGCGCTTCCACGGCGCCAGCCCCTTCGCTTTGGGCGGCGTGCTCGAACGCTTCTTCGCCCGCCACGCCGCCATCAACAGCTTCACGCAAACCACGCTGCGCACGCAGCAGCGCGGGGTCATCAAGACCTGGCCGGTTCGGCTGGGGCACCGGGGCGTGTTGTGATGCCGGCACCTGGCAGCACGGCCGAGGGCGCGGCGTTGAGCGCGTTGGACACACTGTGGGCGCAGGTGCAGCGCGAACCCTGGGCGCATGATTTCTTTGCCCTCATGCGCCAGGTGGATGCGCTGCGGCCACATGCACCACGCACCGGCGAAGCCCAGCGCCCGAGCCAGGAAGCGTTGCGCCTGGCGCAGGCGCCCGAGCTTGACTTTGCGCCGGCCCCGCTGGCCCGGCTAGAGCTGCGGCCCGGCGCGCCGCCGCGCCTGCACCAGCGCTTCTTCGGCCTGCTCGGGCCGCAAGGCGCGATGCCGCTGCACATCACCGAATACGTGCGTGA
>JAYUHT010000463.1:0-3790 GCA_043766725.1 Burkholderiales bacterium
CTGCGCAAGCTGGTTGATTGGCACATCGCCGAAGGCACGGCCTGCCTCGTGGTGGTGGGCACCACGGGCGAGTCGCCCACGGTCAGCGTTGAAGAGCACTGCGAAATCATCCGCGTCAGCGTCGAACATGCCGCCGCTCGCGTGCCCATCATGGCCGGTGCCGGTGGCAACGCCACGTCTGAAGCCATTGAACTCACGCGCTTCGCCAAGAGCGTGGGCGCTGCCTGCAGCTTGCAGGTGGTGCCCTACTACAACCGGCCGTCACAAGAAGGCATCTACCAGCACTTCAAGGCCATTGCCGAGGCGGTGGACTTGCCCGTGGTGCTGTACAACGTGCCCGGCCGAACGGTGGCCGATATGCAGTTCGAAACCACCATGCGGCTGGCCCAGTTGCCCGGCGTGGTGGGCATCAAAGACGCCACCGGCGACGTCGAACGCGGCGCGCAGCTCATCAAGCACGCACCAAAGGGCTTTTGCGTCTATTCAGGCGACGACGGCACGGCCGTGGCGTTGATGCTGCTGGGCGGCCATGGCAACGTGAGCGTCACTGCCAACGTAGCGCCGCGCTTGATGCACGAGCTGTGCACGGCCGCCATGGAGGGCCAGGCCCGGCGCGCCGCCGAGCTGCAATTTCGCTTGCTTGAACTGCACAGCGCGCTGTTTTGCGAACCCAGCCCCGCCCCCACCAAGTGGGCCATGGCCCAGTTGGGCTTGTGCTCCGCCACGTCAAGGCTGCCCATCGTTGCGCTGACTGCCGCGGGCCAGGCCTGCGTGGCCAGCGCGATGGCGTTGGCCGGCCTGCGTTGAACCTTCACCACATCTTGCGCGCGGCCAAGCGCCGCGCTGGAGCACCCCGCACGTGAACCGACCCCGTTTTGCCCGCCCCTTCCTGCGCCTGGCTGCGCTGCCCTTGGCTGCCGCGCTGTGCGCGACAGGCTGCTCCACCGTGGAGAATTTTCTCGGCGGCGACAAGGTCGACTACCGCAGCGGCGCAACCAAGACCGCCGCACTTGATGTGCCACCCGACTTGACCCAACTCGCGCGCGAGAGCCGCTTCCAGGTGCAGGCCGGCAGCGTCAGCGCCAGCGGCCAGGCCGTGGCGGCGGCGGCACCTGCGGCGGCCGTCGCCGTGGTGGCCCCGGCCACATTGGGCGCGATGAAGATCGAGCGCGACGGCAACCAGCGTTGGTTGAACGTGCCGTTACCGGCAGACCGGCTGTGGCCGCAACTGCGTGGCTTCTGGCAGGAACTGGGCTTCAACCTGGTGACCGATTCGCCCGAAGCGGGTGTGATGGAAACCAGCTGGGCCGAGAACCGCGCCAAGATTCCGATGGACTTCGTGCGCTCGGCGCTTGGGCGCTTGTTCGACTCGTTGTATTCAAGTAGCGAGCGCGATCGCTTCCGTCTGCGCGTGGAACGCAACGGCGCGGGCAGCGATGTCTTCATCACCCACCGCGGCATGGAAGAGGTGTACGTCGGCGCGCTGAAGGAAAACACCACCTGGCGGCCGCGCGCGAACGACCCCCAGCTCGAAGCCGAAATGCTGACGCGGCTGATGGTCAAGCTCGGTGGGCGCGAAGACGCGCCGCGCACCCAGGTGGCGGCCGCTGGCGCCGCAGCGCCTGGGGCGACGGCCACGACAGCCACGGCGGCACGTGCGCGCGTGCTCAGCGGCCGCCCCGCCGCCAGCTTGCAGATCGACGAAAGTTTTGACCGCGCCTGGCGTCGCGTGGGCCTGGCGCTGGACCGCAGTGGCTTCACCGTGGAAGACCGCGATCGCGCAGCCGGCGTGTACTTCGTTCGCTATGTCGACCCGAAGAGTGCCGGCAAGGAAGACCCGAACATCTTCCAACGCATGTTCGGCCGCACCGACACCGACACCGCCCCTGTGAAATACCGCGTCTCGGTCAAGGCCGAGGCCGACAAATCGGTGGTGGCGGTGTTGAACTCACAGGGCAATGCAGAAGCCGGTGAACATGGTCAACGCATCGTCGAGATTCTGCTCGGCGAGCTGAAATAGCCTGTGCGATCATCATGCAAAAAGCCGCCCGAGGGCGGCTTTTTGCTGCATGCCTACACAGGCCTCATGGCCTGGTTGCATCACTTCTTGACGGCATCCTTGGCGGCGTCCACGGTCTTGGCTGCGGCGTCCTTGGCAGCGTCCATGGCCTTGCCAGCGGCGTCCTTGGCGGCATCAGCCACCGCACCCGCGGCGGCTGAGGCAGCACCGGCGGCGGCCGAGGCGGCAACGTCGGCGGCAGTAGACACGGCCGAGGCGGCGGTGGCCGCAGCGGCGGTCGCGGTGGCGGTCGCGGCGGCTGCCGGGGCAGTGGCGGGAGCGGCTGTTTCAGCCTTCTTGCCGCAAGCAGCCAGGGCCACCGTGGCCACCAAAGTGGCGAGCAGGAGAGTCTTGTTCATGGAAGGATCCTCGATTTAGTAGGGGAAGAGCAACGATCGAATCACGCACAGTGCGCAGCAGATCATGAGAGCCCGAATCAACTCGAGCTCAGCCCGACATTCTAGCCGAACTAGGTGCATTCCCTGTAGTTGCGCTACAGACCCAAGGTCGTGAAGCCGGGGCCGGCCTGTGAACGTTGCAAAACCACGTCAATCTGTTCGGCCCACTGCTGCACGGCGGCACGCTCGGTTTGGGCTTGGCCCAACCAAAGAGCAGGGTCATTGAGCACGACGATCGCCGCGCGCTCAACCCACGCCGCGCTGGGAAGGCTCAAGGCGTCTGGCGGCGCCACGCGCCATTCCACCGCATGCGACCAAATCGCCCCCCAGCGCGCAAACCTTGGGTGGCGCAAGCCCAAGGCCGCGCCACCGCTGCGCAGCAGCGTCAACTGGCGCAAGGGCAAGCGCAGCCAGGCAGCCAGGCCAACCAGCAACGCCTCATCGTCCAATGGCCAGTCGTCGAACGACGGGTCGGCCCAGACCATGGCCCGCGCGCGCTGCGCCAACGCCACCTGCGTGGCCCAGTTCAGGGCCGCCAGAAAGCTGGCCGGGCTGTCGATGTGCAGCGACGCGGGCAGCAGCGGCTCAGGTTGAATCATGTCGTGTCCCCATGCAACCACCCCGCCTGCACCCAGCCCGCCAGCACGCTACGTGCGCCCTGACTCAGCCGGGCAAACTGCGCGGGGGTGAGTCGGCGCTCGTCGGCCAGCTGGCGCAGCAAAGCCGCGTCGCGGCCCGCGCATTCGAAGGCTTCGCCGTTGATGAACAGGTGAGCGTCGTCATACAGCATCTTGCTGCGCCGATCCAGGCGAAGGCCGCTGCCCGGCTTCAGCTCGCCGGCCACCTCAAACGTTACTTTCGGTTTCGGCTCGGTCAACCATTCGCCCAGCGCGCAGGCCAGGGCTTGCGGCTGATCCAAAGCCTGGCGCAAGGCACTGGCGGCAAAAGCCTGTAGCGCCGGGGGCAGACGCGCCGGCTGCGCCGTGGCCGCTTGCGCCGGGTCGGCATAGGGCGGCTGCGCTGCATTCGAGTCGCAGGCATCGGCCAGGCGCTGCAACAGCTCGCCCGCCATCTGCGCCGGCGTTTGCGCGCGAAAGCCCACCGACGCCGTCATGCATTCGCCCTCGGCCACGCCGTCATGCGCCCAGCCCGGCGGCAGGTACAGCATGTCGCCCGGCTCCAGCAGCCATTCGTGCGTCGGCTTGAAGCGATTCAGGATCTTCAGCGGCAGGCCTGGCTTGAACGCGGCGTCGCCGGGCGGCGCGATGCGCCAACGCCGCTGGCCCTGCACTTGCAGCAAGAACACGTCGTAGGCGTCCACATGCGGCCCCAC
>JAYUHT010000464.1:0-9992 GCA_043766725.1 Burkholderiales bacterium
CGGTGGGCAGGGCGCCGTGGTGTTCGAGGTGCGCGGTGTTCACGTGGGCTTGTTGATCTGCGAAGACGCATGGTTCGACGAGCCGGCCCGGGCTGCCAAGGCGGCGGGTGCGCAGGTGCTGTGCGTGATCAATGCCTCGCCGTACCACATGGACAAGGCTGGCGAGCGCGAAGCGCGCATGGCAGAACGCGCGCGCGCCACGGGCTGCGCGCTGATCTATGCGCACCTGGTTGGCGGGCAGGACGAGGTGGTGTTCGACGGTGCCTCGTTCGTGCTCGATGCCACCGGTGCCATCTGCGCGCGCGCGCCGAGCTTCGAGGAAGCCTTGTTAACGTTTGAGATCAACTCGCAAGGAAGTGTCAGCGGCAGCGTCGCGGCGGTGCCCGAACTCGAGGCCCAGGTCTGGGCCGCGTTGGTGACCGGCGTGCGCGACTACATCGGCAAGAACGGCTTTGCCGGGGTCATCATCGGCTTGTCGGGCGGGGTTGATTCCGCCTTGGTGCTGGCCATTGCGGTGCAGGCATTGGGGGCGCAGCGGGTGCGCGCGGTGATGATGCCGTCGCCCTACACCGCCGAAATCTCGTGGGTCGATGCGCGCGACATGGCGCAGCGGCTGGGCGTGCGCTATGACGAGATCGCCATCCACCCGATGTTCGAGGCCTTCCGCAGTGCGCTGAGCGCCGATTTCAAGGGCCTGAGCGAAGACGCCACGGAAGAGAACATCCAGGCGCGTATCCGCGGCACCTTGCTCATGGCGCTGTCGAACAAGCATGGCGCCATTGTGCTGACCACCGGCAACAAGAGCGAAATGGCCACCGGCTATTGCACGCTGTATGGCGACATGGCCGGCGGCTTTGCGGTGATCAAGGATGTGGCCAAGACGCTCGTCTATCGCCTGTGCGAATGGCAAAACCGCCAGCCCGGCTTGCGCGCCGATGGCACGCGTGGGCCGATCATTCCGCAGCGCATCCTCACCCGTGCGCCATCGGCGGAGTTGCGGCCTGATCAGACCGACCAGGACAGCTTGCCGCCCTATGAAGTGCTCGACGCGATTTTGCAGCGCTACATGGAGGCCGACCAAGGCGCTGAAGAAATCATCGCGGCGGGCTTCGAGCGCAAGGTGGTGGAGCGCGTGACCTGGCTGATCAAGACCAATGAATACAAGCGCCGCCAGTCACCCGTGGGCATTCGCATCACGCACCGCGCCTTCGGGCGCGACTGGCGCTACCCGATCACATCAAAGTTTCGTGCTTAAATTGCCGCCGAACCCCGCGCCTTGGAGCCCCTGCAATGAAACAGATCACCGCCGTCATCAAGCCGTTCAAGCTCGAAGAAGTACGCGAGGCCCTGGCCGAGGTGGGCGTGTCGGGGTTGACGGTGACGGAAGTGAAAGGCTTCGGGCGCCAAAAGGGCCATACCGAGCTGTACCGCGGCGCCGAGTACGTGGTCGACTTCCTGCCCAAGGTGAAGGTCGAGGTGGTCGTGAAAGATGCTGACCTGGAACGTTGCATCGAAGCCATCGTCAAGGCCGCCAAGACGGGCAAGATCGGCGACGGCAAGATCTTCGTCACGGCCGTGGAGCAGGTGGTGCGCATTCGCACTGGCGAGACCGACGAATCAGCGGTTTGACGCTGGCCGCACGCAGCGTTACACGCAGTGTGGTTCAGGTGCGCGAATAGTCTGCGTTGGGGCCGGCAGCCGGCGTGCCAGCTTGCCGGTGCAGCGTATCAAGCAGGCGCTCAACCTGCGTGTCGGTGGTGAGCAGGGCCAACTGGTCGGCCGCCAGGAAGCCTGCGGTGCTGGCGTGTTCGACGAATGCCAACAGCGGGTCGTAGTAAGACTCGACGTTGAGCAGCCCCAACGGCTTGTCGTGGTAGCCCAGCTGGCGCCAGGTCCAGGTTTCGAACAGCTCTTCGAGCGTGCCTATGCCGCCGGGCAGGGCCACGAAAGCGTCACTGCGCTGCGCCATCATCTGCTTGCGTTCATGCATGGTTTGCACCACATGCAGCTCGGCCAAGCCAGGGTGGCCCAGTTCTCGTTCCATCAGCGAATGTGGGATCACGCCCACCACGCAGCCGGCGGCCGCCAGTGCCGCGTCGGCCACCACGCCCATCAAGCCTCCCCGGCCACCGCCGTACACGAGTTGCCACCCCCGTTGCGCCACGGCCTGGCCCAAGGCGCGGGCAGCCAGCGTGAAGGCTGGCAGTGCTCCGGGGCGGGCACCGCAGTAAACACACACCGAAAAAGCGCCGCGTGGCAGCGTTGCGCTGGCGGCAGTCATGGCACAAACCGCGTCCACAGCAGGCCGGCCCAGGTGACTGCGCACAACAGCAGCGACAACAGGACGGCAGCGCTGGCCAGGTCCTTGGCGCGGCCCGAAAGCTCATGCAGTTCAAGCCCAATGCGGTCGATGGCCGCTTCGATCGCCGAATTGAGCAGTTCAACGATCAACACCAGCACCACCGTGCCGCCCAGTAGCGTCACCTCGACCCAACTGCGCCCGAGCCACAGCGCAGCCGGAAGCAGCACCAGTGCGAGCACGCTTTCTTGGCGAAAGGCGCTCTCATGGCGCCAGGCCGTGCGCAGCCCGACGGCGGAATTGCCGGCAGCGTGAACGATGCGGTCTAGCCCCGTGCGGCCCTTGTGTGGGTGGGTCATAGCGGCGATTGTCTTGGCCCAATCATTTAAGCGCCGGGCTCGGTCTGCCAGGGCTGAAGCCGGGTGCCGCAAAGCAGGTCGTGCAGGTATTGGCGGCCGGGTGCGAGCAGCGCCAACGCGGCGTAGCCCAACACGCCACAGGCCATGGCCGCGAACATGACCAGCGCCGAGCGCACGCCGGCAAGGTGCACCACCGCCAGTGCCGGCAGGAACCAGATCCAACTGCACAAATAGCGCAACAAGGCACGCACCTGGCTCACGCCACGCCCATCTTCAGCCACGAGGCGAATGCGCCAGGTCTTCATGGCCAGAGTCTGCCCGCCGCGGGCCCAGAACCAGACGAAATAGATGCCCAGCACCAGGAACAAAAATGCCTGCAGCCCGGCCTGGCCGGTAAGGGCATGGCGCTGTTGCGTCAGGCTGCTGTATAGGTAGGCGGCGGGCACGAGCACACCGAACAGCAACACACCTTCATAGCAGAAACAGGCCAAGCGGCGGCGCAGTGTGGGCGCCGCTATCGCAAGCGGCAACCCAAAGGCCGGTGTCATTGGCGCAAGGAAGCGGCCGACGACGCTGCCGCACTTGGCACTGCGCCGGTGGCGGGCATGCGCGGCAGCAATGTAGAGCGGTCAATGTTGGCCGGTAAGGCAATGACGCTGCCGCTCTGGCCAGGTTTGTCGACGCGCGAAGGCGTGGCGGGCCGGGAAATAAGCGTCGTGGTGACGCCCGGGTTGGCCTGCACCAATGTGGGACTGACTGCTTTGGTCGCTGCAGTCAATGTTGGTCTGTTCGTCGGCTTCGCGGCAGGCTGGGTAGGGTTCGACGGCGGCTGGCCGGTACGCGTTGGCGCGACCGCGGTAACCTTGGGCGCAGCCACCTGTGACTTGCTTTGGAGCGCCAAGCGCTGGTCAGGCGCCAGCGCCTGATATTCGGCCCACCGCGCTTGCCGCTCGGCAGAGTTGATGGCGCGCGCTTCCTGGAACTGCAGCCGAGTTTGGCCGCGTTGCGCGGGCGTGAGGCGAGCCCACTCGGTCATACGGGTATGGACGCGATCGCGCTCGGCCTGAGGCATGTTGGGGAACTTGGCCGCCACCTCTAGCCACTTCGACTTGCCTGCGGGTTCGATACTGTTCCAGTCGGCCTTCAGAGGCGCCAGGGTGGATTGCTGCGCCACGGTCAGCGCCGCCCAACTCACGCCTTTTTGCGGCGCAACGGCCATCGGCGCTGCCACCACGGACTTGTTTTGCGCGCCGGCCCACCCACCCAAGGACAACAACACGGCTCCTAGCGCCACAAAACGCCCCGCCCGCAGGGGGCGTCCAAGCAGTGAGGGGGTGCGCAACATCGTCAGCTGCATCTCACCGCGAACGCTGCTTCAGGAATTCCGCAAAACCCGGGTCCGCGTAGGCGGCCGGGGGCAGGTCGTCCGACAGCAGGGCAGCATCGATCTCAGCTGCGGCATTGATTTGAGCCTGGTCGTGGCGGTGCTGGATCAACACCAGGCCAGCCACCAGCAAGAGCAGCGGCGTGAACGACATGACACGCAGCCACCAGGGTGGCGACAAACCGAGCACGGCCGAGCCGCCCGCTGCGCCCAACAGCACGGTGCCTGCGGCGCCGGCGCGCTGCGTTTTCTGGGCCGTCGCCAATGCCTGCTCACGCGCGATACGCAAGCGCTCGGTGATGTCTTGGGGCAGGATGGCCGCCTGCGCCGACAAGCAGGCCACGAGGCGATAGGCCAAGCGTGCCTGCAGGGTTTGCAAATCGGTGTGGCGATGTGCGTCGCGCTGAAGTGCGGTGTTGTTCATGGTCTGACCCCTTTGGCCTGGAGCGCTTTGGCCAGCGAGTGAACCGCTCTGGAGCAGTGTGTTTTCACGCTTCCTTCAGAGCAGCCCATGGCCACGGCAGTCTCGGCAACATCCAGTTCCTCCCAGTAACGTAACAGAAAGGCTTCTCGTTGACGGCCGGGCAAGGCGGCAATTTCACCTTCAATCTGGGCCATGGTTTGCGCTCGGGACAAGGTGTCCACCGCGCTTTCACTGCCCCAGCCGTTGGCATCGGCGGACTCAAGTGTTTCCAGGATGTCGAAGTCGCCATCTTCGCCGGCCGACTCAAAGTCGGAGAAGTTCTGCAGGACGGCGTTGCGCACCTTCTGGCGCCGAAACCAATCCATCGTGGCATTGGACAAGATGCGTGAAAACAGCAACGGCAACTCTGCCGCCGGCCGGTCGGAGTAGCTTTGCGAGAGGCGAATCATGGCGTCCTGCACCACGTCCAAGGCAGCGTCCTCGTCGCGAACCGAATACGCCGTGCGCTTGAAGGCGCGGCGCTCAACGCTCTTTAGAAAGCTGTTCAGCTCTTTGTCTGTGGCCAACGGTTTGCGGCTCAAAAATCGCCCGCATCGGGGCCAACGGGAATTATGTCATTGGCCCCAGCGGCGGCATTTGCGCATCGTTTGCAGCCGCGTCGGGATGCCATAATGCTGCTTCGCACAATGAATTCACTGGTCTCTAGACGGCGCCCGACCTGGGGCCGATCACCAGACCGCGCAGGTTCCGAGTCCGCCTCATGAGGGCGCGAGGAGGGGCACCAATGGTTTTTCGTCAGAGAAATTCACAAAGGTTCACTCATGGACATGTCTGCCGCGGAAGTCAAGCGTGCCGCATCGGCACAACCGAATTCCACATCTCCCGCTACCGAAGCCAATGGCTCGGAAATCCTGGTTCGTTGCCTGCAGGCCGAGCAGGTCAAGTTCGTCTGGGGTTACCCGGGCGGCGCGGTGTTGTACATCTACGACGCGCTGTACAAGCAGGAAAGCATCCAACACGTTCTGGTGCGTCACGAGCAAGCGGCTGTGCATGCCGCTGACGGCTACGCCCGCGCCACTGGTGATGTGGGCGTGGCGCTGGTCACTTCCGGCCCTGGGGTCACCAACGCCGTGACCGGTATCGCCACGGCCTACATGGACTCCATCCCGATGGTGATCATCACCGGCCAGGTGCCCACGCCGGCGATCGGCCTGGATGCCTTCCAGGAGTGCGACACCGTGGGTATCACGCGGCCCATCGTGAAGCACAACTTCCTGGTCAAGGATGTGCGCGACCTGGCCGTCACGATGAAGAAGGCCTTCCACATTGCCCGCACCGGCCGCCCCGGCCCGGTGGTGGTGGACATTCCGAAAGACGTGTCGCTCAAGACGGCCGTCTTCGCCTACCCCGACAAGGTGGAAATGCGTTCCTACAACCCGGTGAAGAAGGGTCACGCCGGGCAGATCCGCAAGGCCGTGGCCTTGTTGTTGGCCGCCAAGCGCCCCTACATCTACACCGGCGGCGGCGCGGTGTTGGGCAACGCATGGCCCGAGTTGCGTGAGCTGGTGGCGATGCTCGGCTTCCCGGCCACCAGCACGCTGATGGGCCTGGGCGCGATCGCCGCCAGCGACCCATGCTTCCTGGGCATGCTGGGCATGCACGGCACGTACGAGGCCAACATGACCATGCAAAACAGCGATGTGCTGTTGGCCGTGGGCGCACGCTTTGACGACCGCGTGATCGGCAACCCCAAGCACTTTGCTTCGGTTGAACGCAAGATCATCCACATTGACATCGACCCGTCATCCATCTCCAAGCGGGTGCGCGTTGATGTGCCCATCGTCGGCGATGTGAAAGACGTGTTGCAGGAACTGATCGCCCAGCTGAAAGACGCCACCACCAAACCTGACACCAAGGCCCTGGCCGTGTGGTGGAGCCAGGTGAATGAGTGGCGCAAACGCGAGTGCCTGGTCTACCGCAACAGCGACGAGGTGATCAAGCCGCAATACGTGGTCGAAACACTGTGCCGGCTCACGAAGGGGCGCGACACCTACGTGACCAGCGATGTCGGCCAGCACCAGATGTGGGCGGCGCAGTACTACGGCTTCGAAGAGCCACGGCGCTGGATCAATTCCGGCGGCCTGGGCACCATGGGCGTGGGCCTGCCTTACGCCATGGGCATCAAGCTGGCCAAGCCCGACAGCGATGTGTTTTGCATCACCGGCGAGGGCTCGATCCAGATGTGCATCCAAGAGCTGTCGACCTGCAAGCAATACGACACGCCGGTGAAGGTGGTTTCGCTCAACAACCGCTATCTCGGCATGGTGCGGCAGTGGCAGCAGATCGACTACGGTGGCCGCTATTCGCACAGCTACATGGATGCGCTGCCTGACTTCGTCAAGCTGGCCGAGGCCTATGGCCACGTCGGCCTGCTGGTTGACAAGCCTTCCGACGTGGAAGGTGCGTTGCGCGAGGCCATGAAGCTGACGAACCGCACGGTGTTCCTGGACATCCGAACCGACCCGACGGAAAACGTCTGGCCGATGGTTCAAGCGGGCAAGGGCATCACCGAAATGCTGCTCGGCTCGGAAGACCTGTAACGCCTTCGCCTCAGGTGGCACGCCCAGCCCGGGTGCGCTGCTTCAAACAAACATCGTCGTGCCTAAGCGCCGCGTGGTCACAAGCCGCCCGGTGCCCGGTACGTGGAAGCTGAAACATGAAACACATCATTGCCGTGCTGCTCGAAAACGAGCCCGGTGCACTCTCGCGCGTGGTCGGACTGTTCTCTGCACGAGGCTACAACATCGAAAGCCTGACCGTCGCACCGACCGAAGACGCGTCGTTGTCGCGCATGACCATCGTCACCTCGGGTTCCGATGAAGTCATCGAGCAGATCACCAAACACCTGAACCGCTTGATCGAAGTGGTGAAGGTGGTCGACCTGACTGAAGGCAGCTTCAGCGCGCGCGAGCTCATGCTCATCAAGGTGCGCGCGGTAGGCAAGGAGCGCGAAGAGATGAAGCGCATGGCCGACATCTTCCGCGGCCGCATCATCGACGTCACCGAAAAGAGCTACACCCTCGAACTCACCGGTGATGCCGCCAAGCTCGACGCTTTCTTGCTCGCCATCGACCGCACCGCCATCCTCGAAACCGTTCGCACCGGCAGCAGCGGCATCGGCCGCGGCGAGCGCATCCTGCGCGTGTAGCCCGCACGGCTCACGCGGACACCTCACCCTCTACCCTCACACACACTGGAACACATCATGAAGGTCTACTACGACAAGGACGCCGACCTGAGCCTGATCAAAGGCAAGAACGTCACCATCATCGGCTATGGCTCGCAAGGCCATGCGCATGCGCAGAATCTGAGCGAAAGCGGCGTCAAGGTCACCGTGGGCCTGCGCCGCAGCGGTGCCTCGTGGGCCAAGGTGGAAAAGGCCGGCATCAAGGTGGCCGAGGTGGCTGAGGCGGTCAAGCAAGCCGACGTGGTGATGATGCTGTTGCCCGATGAACAGATCGGTGCCGTCTACCGCGAGGACGTCGAGCCCAACATCCGCCAGGGCGCCTCATTGGCGTTCGCGCACGGCTTTAACGTTCACTATGGGCAGGTCATGCCGCGCGCCGACCTCGACGTCTGGATGGTCGCCCCCAAGGCCCCGGGCCACACCGTTCGCAACACCTACACCCAAGGTGGTGGTGTGCCGCACCTGATCGCCGTGCATGCCGACAAGTCCGGCAAGGCGCGTGACCTGGCGCTGAGCTATGCCTCGGCCAACGGCGGCGGCAAGGCCGGCATCATCGAAACCAATTTCCGCGAAGAAACCGAGACCGACCTGTTCGGCGAGCAGGCCGTACTGTGCGGCGGCACGGTGGAACTGATCAAGGCCGGCTACGAAACCTTGGTCGAGGCCGGCTATGCCCCCGAAATGGCGTACTTCGAGTGCCTGCACGAGCTCAAGCTGATCGTCGACCTGATCTACGAGGGTGGCATCGCGAACATGAACTACTCGATCTCGAACAACGCCGAGTATGGCGAGTACGTGTCGGGCCCGAAGGTGGTGACGGGCGAGACCAAGAAGGCCATGAAGCAGATGTTGACCGACATCCAGACCGGCGAATACGCCAAGAGCTTCATCCTCGAGAACAAGGCCGGTGCCCCGACCCTGATCTCGCGCCGACGCCTGACCGAAGAGCACCAGATCGAGGTGGTGGGCGAAAAGCTGCGCGCGATGATGCCGTGGATCAAGGCCAACAAGCTGGTCGACAAGTCACGCAACTGAGCCTGCCCTGGACGGCAGCCCCGTGCCGGCACGCGCGGGGCCGAGCATGACGGCCGCCTGCAAGCAGTTGCAGGCGGCTTTTTTCATGGCGCATCGTTACAGCAACTGCTCGGGCACCACACCGCCCATCAGCAGGTTCTGCAGGCGCTGCCAGAGTGTCGATTCGGGCTCGGTGTCCAGCACGGTTTCACCACCGTCGTCCACTGCCACCCACTGCAACTGGCCGGCGGCGTTGTGGCGCACCCGGTAGGCGTTCTGGGTGCGGCTGATCTTGATCACCCGCAGCATCTCGCGCGCCAGCTCCGGGCTTTCGACGAACACGCCCAGCTCGGTGTTCTGGGTGCGTGAGCGCGGGTCCAGGTTCATCGAACCGATGAAGGTCTTGTCGCCGTCCACCACCGCGGTCTTGGCATGCAGCCGGCCCAGCGATGAACCAAACAGACCCAGCCGGGTGTTCTTCTGGGTCCGGCTGGGGCTCAGTTCATAGAGTTCGACACCGGCATCGATCAGCTGCGGCCGGTAGCGCACATAGCCGGTATGCACCGCCGGCTCGTCGGTAGCGGCCAGTGAATTGGTCAGCACCGTGACCTTGACCTGCTTGCGGCCCAGCGCCTGGAAGGCAGCGATGCCGAGCGGGCCGGGGATCAGGTAGGGCGAGGTGATGGTCACCTCCTGGTCGGCAGTCCAGATCTTCATCAGGGCCTGGTAGGCCAGGCTGTCGACCCAGGCCTTGTCGGCGTCGCGCGCCAGCTTGTCGGGCGGGTCGGCCAGCACCAGGGCGCGCCCCCATATCAGGCCCAGCCGGCCGCCGTCCATTTCCTCACCGACCGGGCCATAGCCCAAGGCATCCACCTCGGGCAAGGCCGGTCCGCCGGCCTGGCGGGCGTCAGCCGTGGCGGCAAGAAACTGTGCCGGCAGATTGTCGGTGTCGCGGCCGCTGGCACCGACGGCATCGATCGGCAGCACCACCGGGCTGTTCCAGTACTGGTCAAAGGTGGACGCCAAGGCGCCCACCACCGGGCCGACCATCAGCGCGTCCAGATCGACGAAGTTCTGCTGCGTGCCGCGCTGGAAATAATCGTCGGCAATATTGCGGCCACCGGCCACCGCCATCGCGCCATCGGCCACCAGCAGCTTGTTGTGCATGCGGTGGTTCAGCCGCCGCACCGCCAGCAGATTGCCGGCGAATCGGCCGACCAGTCCGCTGCTGCGGGCCGCCGCGAAAGGGTTGAAGAGACGGACCT
>JAYUHT010000465.1:0-3785 GCA_043766725.1 Burkholderiales bacterium
CAACACCGCCGAGCTGTTGCATGCGTCGTTGTTGCAGGCCTTTGAAGAAGACCGCGCCATGATCACCGCCCAGTGGCGCAGCCTGGCCGCCGACCCCACCCGCGTCATGGCGTCGCTGCCGTTTGATGCGGCGTTGGGGCAGTTTCGCGCGCTGGTTGAGCGGCTGGCTCGGGCCGAAGCGGGGTGATCAGAACGGGCGTGGCAGGCCCCTCGCACCAGCCTTGACCACAACCCGCGGCAAGGTCAAGCTGAACACCACACCACCTTCCACATTGCGCGCCGCAATCGTGCCGCCCATCTTGGCCATGTAGGTGCGGGCCACGAACAGGCCTTGGCCGCGCTGGCCTTGCGCCGCCGAATCGGGCGCCTCCGACACACCGTATTCAAAGATGCGTTCCAGCATGCCTTCGGCAATGGCCGAGCCGCGGTTGTGCAGTTCCACATGAGCCGCTTGCGCATCAGCACGCAAAGTGATGTGAATAGTTGTGCCCGGCGTGCGGTGCCGTTGCGCGTTGCGCAGCACATGGCTGACCACGTCTTCCAGCGAATGTTCATCAGCCTCCACCAGCACCGCCTGCCCATGCGGCGTGAATGCAACGCCCTCGATGCCGATGAAGTGCGCATTGCCCGCCACATCGCCCAGGAAGGCGTTGATGTCGATGGCTTGCAGCGCCAGCGTGCTGGCCGCAAAGGCTTCGCTCGGGCTGGCCTGGCCGTAGAGCACGCGCACGGCTTGCTGCATGCGGCTGATGTAGCGCGCGCTCGCGTCCCCCTGCGTGCCGTGCAGGGCCATCAAGGATTGCAGCGGCGACATGATTTCGTGGCCCACGGCGTGCCACATGTCCTTTTCTTGCTGGGCGCGGATGTGCTCGCGGCGCAGGTCGTCGTTCACGCGTTGCAACAGGTCTTTCAGGCCTTGGGCCAGCACCCCCAATTCGTCGCGCCCACCCAGGTCTGACAAATCGAGGTTGGCCAGGCCGCCGGGCCCGTCGCCGGCGCGCATGCCGGTGGAAACGGCCGCGGCGCGCTGCGTGAGCAGGGTGATGCGGCGAATCACGAACAACTCGATCACCGCCCAGGTGGCGATGACGGCCAGCAACATGGCACCCACCGTCCAGGCCAGGCGCGTGGCCACCGCGGCCAGGGCGAGGTTGACCGAACGCAGGTCGCCGCTGAGCACGATGTCATGTTCGCCCAGTGGCGTGCCGATCGATTCGCGCGATTGCAGCGGCGCGTCAAAGCCTTCCACCGGCAGGCGGCGAATGAGCTGTGCCACCCAAGGCGCAATGGGCTCATCACGCGGCGTAGCGCCGGTCAGGCTGAGCAGGGCCTGCGAGCTGCCGCTGCGCTGCACCGTGAGCTTCTCGCCCGGCAGCAGCAAGGCCCGCAACTCGGCCATGGAAAAGGGCAATGTCGCGCCGGGTTCATCGCTGTCGAACAGCGGCGCGCCATCGTTCGGCACGAGCAGGCGCAGGCGAATGGCCATGCTGCTCAGATCAGGCGGCGGCCAGACGGGGTTCTTCGCCGCCAGCGCGTCGCGGAACACTTCCACGGGCAGGCGAATGGAGATATAACTTTTGCGTGCGCAGGCGCCGGGCAAGGCAACGGTGTCGATACAGCGCCCCTCTTGCCACAACCAGCCGCGAAACTCGCGCTGCGGCCGGGCGCCGAAGGCGATGGGCGCATCGCCCACATAGCCGGTGAGCCGCCCGCGGCCGTCGGCGCTCAGCTCATACGGTGCCACCCAGCGGCTGGCCTGGCCGCGGTAGTTCAGCTCCACCACGGCGCGGTGCGTGCCTGTCAATGCCAAGTCACCACCTTGGTGCGCCACCAGTTCGCCCGCGGCCAGGCTGGCCACCAGGTAGACAAAACCGCCCGCATAGGGGTTGCTGCCCAGGCCGGCGCACAGCGTGGCGCCGCTGGGGTACTGCAGCGCGCAGCCGGCCACTTCCACCGCTTGCTGGGCCTTGTTGCGATCGTCGAAATCGAGCGCCGCAAACGGCAGCATCAGCGGGCGCACCGGCTGCGCCGGCCGGTCCGCCGCGCCGGGGTTGAGCAGCGCCAATTGGCCACTGGGGTGGCGCAGGCGGGCGGCGATCTGCGCCTGGCTCTTCTTCAACCCATCGGCATAGACGCGGTGGCTGCGCTGCTTCTCGTCTTGCAACACCGACAGCGCCAGCGCCACCAGGGCCAGCGCGAGCAGGGCGAAGACGCTGCGAAACAGCACCCGCAGGCGCAGCGGCACGCGGCCGGGCAGGCGCCAATGGATCACGTCTTGACCCAGCGAAAACCGCGCATGGGCACGTTTTCGATCTCGTCAAAAGCCGGGTCGAGTTCGCGGAAGGCTTCGCGGATGGTGCTCACGTGCTTGCGCACGTTGTCGCGGTTTCGCCCGCTCTTGATCACCTGGTAGAGCTCGTCATAACTCACCACCTCGCCGCGCCGGGCATGCAGCGCGGCCAGGATGCGCTGGGCGGTGAGCGGCAGGTTCACGCGCTGGCCGCGCCACAGCGGGGCGGCTTGCTTGAGCGGGTCCAGGCTGAGTTCGCTGGCCGCTGTGGTCTGCGCCGGCGGTGCTGATGGCGGTTTGGCGCTGCGCAGAATCTCCAAAAACGTCTCAGCAAAGTCAGTTTCGCCAAACGTTGTTTTTTGCAGATAGTCCCAGGCGTCCAGCGCCTTCATGATGCTGCGATAAATGGCCGCCGGCATGGCCGAGACGACCAGCACCGGCGTGCCGCCGCGTTTGTTGATGGCGTTGATCAGCGCCACGCCGGCATGGCGCTCGCGGCCGAGTTCAATGTCCAGCACCACGGCGTCATAGCGTTCACGCGCGATGGCGGCTTCGGCCTCATCGCGGTTGAACCACTGCTGCACCTCGATGCCCGGGCGGGCGGCCTCGATCCAGCCCTTGAGCTGGTTGCTCGTGGGCACGTCGTCTTCGATCACGGCAACCTTTTGCATGAGCTGGATTATCTCGATGCCCCCGTGCGCTGGGTGTGAAGGTTTCTTCCGTTGAGCGAGCGAAGTGGCGTGGCGCGCCGCTTTCATGCTCCGGGGTGGATGCCAAGAATTCATCACGTCACTTCAACCAATTGCGGAGCCGCGATGACCCTGAACCTCACCCCCCTGACGTCGGCCTTGAACAAGGTCTTCACCTACGCAGGCAGCGGCATGCAGCGCCTGGTGGGCCTGCGCCGCACCCTGTTCACCCTGGCCGCGGCGCTGCTGGCGGCCTGGCTGCTGGCGCAGCACCCGCCGCTGCAAACCGTGCCCGGTGGTGAGCTGGCTGTGCGCACCAACTTGCTCACCGGCAGCAGCACCGTGCTGGGCGACGGCCCGGCGCTGCGCCTGCCTGGCTTGCACACGCTGCGCCACTTTCCGCTGCGCGACCAGGTGGTGCGTCCCGCGGCCGGGCGCCAGGCCGGCGGCGCTGCGCCGTATCAGTCGGGGGAAGGGCTGTCGCTCGGCGTGGACCTGTCGGTGCGCTATGCGATCGACCCCGAGAAAGTGGCGCACATCGCGCGCAATCTGCCGGCTGACCTGGACGATGAAGTGGTGGCCCCAGCGGTGCAGGCGGTGACGTACAAGACCTTCGCGCGCTACACGGTGCGCGAAATCTTCTCCACCAAGCGCACAGAAATCCAGCAGGCCATTGAAGCCGAACTGCGCAGCAAGCTGGCCGCTGACGGCATCACCCTGAAGAGCGTGCAGATCGGCAAAGTGGACTTGCCCGCCGACTACCGCCGCGGCATGGATCGCCTGCTGGCCGAAGGCCTGGAAGCCGA
>JAYUHT010000466.1:0-9990 GCA_043766725.1 Burkholderiales bacterium
GCCGCGCTCGCGCAGCCACTGATGCACCGCACCTTCGTCGATGCCGCCGCCCGCCGAGCTGGCCTCCTCGGTGCGCTGCCAAACGACCTCGGAGAGCGCCGCGACCTCGGCGACCGTGTTCCAGTCGTCGAAGCGCTCGCTGAACGCTTCGCTGGATGTCCAGCGATCCAGCGCATCGACGAGCCTGGCGACCACCTTGCCGACACCATCCTTGAACATGAGGTACTGCGTCGCGCTGGTCGACACCACCAAGGTGCGCCGCACGTGGTAGAGAACGAATACGCGGTGCGGGTGAAAGAGCGGGGTTGCGGCATCCGCTTCCGGCGGCACTGCGTGGGGGGAACTTCCATGACCTTCTGGCCGATGAATCACGTGCCGGCGATCCCAGTACGTGTACCTGCCGTCGTGGGCTTCGATCAGTTCGAAGCCCTCACGCTGCAGCGCCGCCAACGCAACCACCACGTCGGCGCGAAGGATCGCGGCGCACCACAGTGCCATTACCTCTTCGGGGTTGAACCACCCGAGCCCATTGGCCTTTGCCAGATTTCCCAGCGCTTCCGCAGACAGCAGTTGGCGCGGGTTGTCGGCCATCAGCCGCGCGGCCTGCGCGCGCAGTTGGGGCGGGACGGGAGCAATGCGTTGCGACATGGCGGGTGATGCGCCGCAGGCGAGGCCACTCGGTGGCGGAATCGGCGCGTCGCGACAGGAGACGAAGTTTGATGAGGTCGTTCGACCGTCAAGGCGCGAGCGGGATGTTGGATCCTAGAACGACGGCAGCACCCGCCGAAGCCGGTCACCGGACGCGGAGTGTCCACCGGATTCAATGGCTGCAATTGCCGACGTGACCGCCTGCTCGTCCCGCAGCGATTACCGACCGCAATCGCTGCTTTGCAGCCCTTGCCGGCGCCAGCGTCACCGGCAGCAGTGGGTCGTGCAGCGCCCAGGGTTCGCCAACTGCATTGCCCGATAGCAGGCGCAGAGGTGATGTTTCCCGCGCGCGCTATGAGCGAGCACGCATATTCGGTATTGCGAGATTGAGAGATGAGTCGATGCTGTAGCAATCACGCCTGCAACGCAGCCCGCGAACCCGACTCCCCGGCGCAGCATCGTCCATTGCAGGTCATTGCTTACCATGCACAAATCGGATGCTGGCCGCAATCACTTCGACCCAGTCCGGGCCAACAGCATCTGAACCGACAAAGAAGAACTTGTTGCAATCAAATCAACCGCTCAGTCCCTGGCGCTTGAGTGTCGCCCCGATGATGGAGTGGACCGACCGCCATTGCCGCGTCTTCCACCGCCTCATCACGCGCCGCACGCGGCTGTACACCGAGATGGTGACCACCGGCGCGCTGCGGCATGGCGATGTGGCGCGGCACCTCGACTTCGATGCCAGCGAACACCCGCTGGCCTTGCAGCTTGGTGGCAGCGAGCCGGCCGAGCTGGCGCACTGTGCGCGGCTGGCGGCGCAGTGGGGCTATGACGAGATCAACCTGAATTGCGGCTGCCCGAGCGAGCGCGTGCAGCGCGGCGCGTTCGGCGCCTGCCTGATGGCCGAGCCAGCGTTGGTGGCCGACTGCGTGAAGGCCATGCGCGACGCCGCTGCGCTGCCGGTGACGGTGAAACACCGCATCGGCATTGACCGGGGTGAGAGCTACCCGTTCGTGCGCGACTTCATGGGCACCGTGGCCGCGGCCGGCTGCACGGTGTTCATCGTGCATGCGCGCAATGCCTGGCTCAAGGGCGTGTCGCCGAAGGAAAACCGCGAGCTGCCGCCACTGCGCCATGACTTCGTCGCGCAACTCAAGCGCGACTTCCCCGGCCTGACCATCGTGCTCAACGGCGGCGTGGCGGGCCAGGAAGCGATCACCAAACATCTGGCTGAAGTGGACGGTGTGATGCTGGGCCGCGAGGCCTATCACCACCCTTGGGCCATGGCCACCTGGGATGAGCAGTTCCTGGGCGCTGGCGGCGCCGCCGCGCCGACGCGCGAAGCCGTTGAGCAAGGCATGGTGGTCTACATGCAGCGCTTGGTTGAAAGCGGCCAACCTTGGTCGCGCGCGGCGCGGCACATCATGGGGCTGTGGCACGGCACGCCCGGCGCGCGCGCCTGGCGCCAGGTGTGGAGTGACCACCGCTTGAAAGACCTGGCGCCCGCGGCCGTGGCGCAGCAGGCCCGCACGGCACGGCTTGCCGGCAGCAGCTTGGAGCTCGTCGAATGAACCTCGCACAGTTATTGGGCACGGAGTTGCCCATCATCCAGGCGCCGATGGCGGGCGTGCAGGGCAGCGCCCTGGCGATTGCGGTGTGCGGCGCCGGCGGCCTGGGCTCGCTACCCGGCGCCATGCTCGCGCCGCAGGCCCTGCGCAGTGAACTGGCGGCGATTCGCGCGGCGACGCAGCGGCCTTTCAATGTGAACTTCTTCTGCCACACCGAGGCGCCTGGTGATGACGAACGCGAGGCGGCTTGGCGCGCGGCGCTGGCGCCCTACTACCGCGAGCACGGTCTGGCGGCCGATGCGCCGGCGGGTGCGGTGGGGAGTGCCAGCGCCGGCGCAAGGCGCCCCTTCGACGCCGCCGCTGCCGAGGTGCTGAGCGAGTTCCGCCCGCCCGTGGTGAGCTTTCATTTCGGCCTGCCCAGCGCGGCCCTGCTGGCCGTGGTGCGCGGCTGGGGCGCCAAGGTGCTGAGTTCAGCCACCACCGTGGCCGAGGCGCTGTGGCTGCAACAGCAGGGGGTGGACGCCGTCATCGCCCAAGGCCTGGAAGCGGGTGGCCACCGCGGGCACTTCCTAACGCATGATTTGAGCTGCCAGATGGGCACATTCGCCTTGCTGCCGCAGGTGGTGCGCGCGCTGCGCATCCCTGTCATCGCGGCCGGTGGCATTGCCGATGCGCGCGGCGTGGCCGCCGCCCTGGCCCTGGGTGCCAGCGGCGTGCAGGTGGGCACGGCCTTCTTGTGCAGCGATGAAGCCACCACCTCGGCCCAGCATCGCGCGGCGCTGTGCAGCCCGGCAGCGGCGCACACGGCCTTGACCAACCTGTTCACCGGCCGCCCGGCGCGCGGCATCGTCAACCGCTTGATGCGGGAGCTGGGGCCCATCAGCGCTCTGGCACCGGTCTTTCCGCTGGCTGCAACGGCCTTGGCGCCGCTGCGCAAGGCGGCTGAAGCGCAGGGCAGCTCCGACTTTTCACCGCTGTGGGCGGGCCAGAATGCCTCGGCTTGCCGCGCCGCAAGCGCCGCTGAAATCACGCGCGCGCTGGCGGCTGGTTTGAACCGTTAACTCGGCGTGCCGGCCAGGTGGCCAGCAGCAGCCCGGCCAGGGCGAGTGCAAAGGCCGCGGCGCGCAGGGCGGTGAATTCCTCGCCCAACACGGCCACGCCCACCAGGGCCGCACTCAGCGGCAGCAGCACCGTGAACACGCCGGCTTGCGCTGCCGCCACCTCGCGCAGGCCACGCATCCACAGCCACACGGTGGCCGTGCTCGCCGCCACGGCATAGAACACCAGCAGCGCCCAGGTTGGCGCGCTCACCGATGCCACATCGAAGCTGCGCAGTTGCCACAGGCCAAAGGGCGTCATGAGCGCCAGGCCCCACAGGTTGATCAGCGCGCTGATGCGCTTGGCCGAGACCTGTGCCGTCAGCCGTTTGCCGATCACCACGTAGCTGGCCTCGCAGACCACCGCGCCCAGCAACAGCGCGTAACCCAGCCAGGGCGCGGGCTCGCCGGCGTTGCCGCCGCGCGCTAAGGCCAGCAAGGCCATGCCCGCCACCGCCAGGGCGATGGAGCCTTGCACGCGCGGCGCAATGCGCTCGCCCAGGAACAGGCGTGACAGCAGCGCCACGGCGGCGGGAATGCCAGCCATCACCACGCCCGCGGCCAGCGCTGACGTGAGCGCCACGCCGGTCAACATGAAAATGGAGAACAGGAAGTTGCCGAGGAAACTTTCCCAGAACAGCAGCCTGCGATCGTGCGCAGAAAGCGGTGCTTCGCCAGGTTGCCGCTGCAGCCAGTGCGGCATGGCCAGCGCGGCAATGCCGAAGCGCAACCAGGCCAGCAAGAAGATGGGGAACACGGCCACCAGCAACTTCGACAGCCCCACGTAGCTGCCCGTCAGCGCCATGCTGGCAGCCAGCGCCACGTAGGCGCGCCAGGGCGTTCTGCGCATCTGAAACTTCAGAATGCTGCGCCGTAGCGCTGCAATTCCCAATCGCTGATGTGGCGGCGAAAGCAGACGATCTCTTCGCGCTTGAGCATGATGAATTGTTCAAGCAGCGTGCTGCCCAGTGCGGCGCCGATGACATCGTCCGCTTGCAGCGCATCGAGCGCCAAGCCCAGGTTCTGTGGCAGCGGCTCGATGCCGCGTTGGGCGCGCTGGGCGGCGGTCATCTCGAACAAGTCTTCGCTGCATGCCGGGGGCAACGGCAGTTCGCGCGCGATGCCATCCAGGCCGGCGGCGATCAAGGCGGCGCTGGCAAGGTAGGGGTTGGCGCTGGCATCGGGCAGCCGCCACTCGAAGCGGCCGGGCAGGGTGCGGATGAGCGCGGTGCGGTTGTTCGAGCCGTGTGCCACAAAGGCCGGCGCCCAACTCGTGCCCGACAACGTGGGCCCTACCACCAGGCGCTTGAAGGAATTGATGGTGGGCGCTGCCAGCGCCGACAAGCCCGCCGAGTGCGCCAGCACGCCGGCCACGAAATGCCCACCGAGGGTGGAGAGCTCGCGGCTGGCATCGATGCCACCGTCGCGCGTGTGCGGCACGAACAGGTTGCGGGCGTCGCCACGCTCGCCCTTCCACAATGAAACATGAAAGTGCATGCCACTGCCGGGCTGGTTGGCGAACGGCTTGGGCATGGTGGAGAAGATCATGCCGCGTTCTTCAGCCAGGGCATGCGCGGCCTGCTTGAACAGCATCAGGTGGTCGGCGCTGATCAGCACTTCGTCAAAGCCGATATTGGCTTCGTACTGGCTGTTGGCGTCTTCATGGTCGAGCTGCAGCATGTCCAGCCCGCACTGCGCCAACTGCTGGTGCAGGCTTTGCAAGAACTCGCGCTGGCGGGCCAGTGATTTCAGGTCGTAGGACGGCTTGTCCAGGCGGTCTTGCTCGTCGGCGCCGACAAAGCCGTTGCCATCGCGCTTGAGCAAGAAGAACTCGGGCTCGATGCCGGTGCGCAACTGCCAGCCATGGGTTTCGAGCCTGGCGCGGGCACGGCGCAACACCTGGCGCGGGCAGGCCTCAAAGGGTTCGCCATCAACAAAGCCATCGCACACCACACGTGCCACGCCGGGTTGCCAGGGCAGCGAGACGGCGGTGCTGCCATTGCCGCGGGCCTGGTACACGCTGCGCGCGCCGGTGCGCGGCAAGCCCGTGCCGGCAATGTTGGGGCCGGAAAAGCCCACGCCCGTGGCCAGCAGATCGTCAAGGTGATCAAGCGGCACGTACTTGCCCTTGGACACGCCATGGATGTCGGTGAACTGGGCCAGCAAGGTGTGCACGCCCGCGTCGCGCAGCGATTGCAGCAAGTCTTTCATGGCAGGTGTCTTTCGTTGTGGCGCGGTGACAGGGCCGCTGCGTTTTCAGTTTTCAGTTTAACCAGCCATTGCGCCGGGCATCTTCCAGGGTCAAGTCGAGGCAGCGGCGAATCAAGTCGACCATCTCGTCGATCTGCGCCCGGGTGATGACCAGCGGCGGCGCAATGATCATGCGCTCGCCCACCGCGCGCATGATCAGGCCGTTGCCAAAACAGTGCCCGCGGCAGACCATGCCCACGCTCAAGGCTTCAGGGAACGCCGCCAGCGTGGCTTCGTTCTGCACCAATTGCAGCGCGCCCATCAAGCCGCAGGTTTGCACCTCGCCCACCAGTGGGTGTTCGGCCAAGGTCTTGAACTGTTCGGCCAGGTATGGGCCGGTGTCGCTGCGCACCCGTTCAACCAAACCAAGCTGCTGCACCAGCCGCAGGTTGGCCACCCCCACCGCGCAGGCCACGGGGTGGCCGCTGTAGGTGTAGCCATGGTTGAACTCGCCGCCCTGCTCGATCAGCACCTTGGCCACGCGGTTCCCCACCAGCACGCCACCCAGCGGGATGTAGCCGCTGGTCACGCCCTTGGCGAAGGTCATCAAATCGGGCTTGAAGCCGAAGCGCTCGCAGCCGAACCAGTGGCCGGTGCGGCCGAAGCCGGTGATGACCTCGTCGCTCACCAGCAGCACGCCGTATTGGTCGCAGATGCGCTGAATTTCGGGCCAATAGGTTTCGGGCGGCACGATCACGCCGCCGGCGCCTTGCACCGGCTCGCCGATGAAGGCGGCCACCTTGTCGGCACCCAGTTGAAGAATCTTCGCTTCGAGTTCACGCGCCGCCTGCAAACCGAAGGCTTCACGCGACAAGCTTCGATCTGACGCAAACCAATGCGGCTGGCCGATGTGCATGATGCCCGGAATGGGCAGGCCGCCTTGCGCATGCATGCCCGCCATGCCGCCCAGCGACGCGCCGGCCATGGTGGAGCCGTGGTAGCCGTTGTGCCGGCCGATGATGACCTGCCGCTGCGGCTGGCCAAGCACGTCGAAATAGCGCCGCACCATGCGCACGATGGTGTCGTTGCCCTCGGAGCCGGAGCCGCTGAAGAACACATGCTGGAATGAGGGTGGGCTGACCTGCGCCAGCAACTCGGCCAGTTCGATGGCGGGCGTGGTGGCCGTTTGAAAGAAGGAGTTGTAGAAGGGCAGGGTGGTGAGCTGCTGCGTGGCCGCGTCGATCAAGGCCTGCTGGCCATAGCCCACGTTCACGCACCACAGGCCCGACATGGCGTCGAGGATGCGCGCGCCTTCACTGTCGGTGAGGTAGATGTTGTGCGCGCCGGTGATGATGCGCGAACCCTTGGCCGCCAGGGCCTTGAAATCAGTGAATGGGTGCAGGAAGTGTGCGGCATCAGCCGCCTGCCACTGCGCCGTGCTGCGGCCGCTGGAGTTCGGTGTTTTTTCGTTCATGGCCTGGCCTCAAACATGCAGCAACAGGTGCTCGCGTTCCCACGGCGAAATCACCTTCATGAATTCGGCGTACTCGGTTTCCTTGACCTCGGTGTACACGGTGATGAAGGGCCGGCCCAGCACCTCGGCCAGATCGGCGTCATTGCGCAGCAGGTTGAGTGCTTCGCCCAGGCTGCGCGGCAGTTGGAATTCACCCAGGTAGGCGTCGCCCTTGCATTCGGGCGCGGGCTCGATGCGGTTCTTGATGCCCAGGTAGCCACAGGCCAGCGTGGCCGCCAGTGCCACGTAGGGGTTGGCGTCAGCCCCGATGACGCGATTTTCAATGCGCCGCGCCGACGGTTCGGCCACCGGTGAGCGGATGCCCACGGTGCGGTTGTCGGTGCCCCACTGGATGTTGATGGGCGCAGCGGTGAAGCGCGCCAGGCGGCGATAACTGTTCACATAAGGCGCGAACAAGGCCATGGCCGACGGGATGTACCTCTGCAGGCCGCCGATGTACCAGAAGAACTCCTTGGTCGGCGAGCCGTCTTCGTTGCTGAAGATGTTGCCGCCGTCAGAAGTTCGCACCACGCTTTGGTGAATGTGCATGGCGCTGCCGGGTTCGCCGGCAATCGGCTTGGCCATGAAGGTGGCGTACATGTCGTGGCGCAGCGCGGCTTCGCGCACCGTGCGCTTGAACAAAAACACTTCATCGGCCAGGCCCAGCGGGTGGGCATGGAAGAAGTTGATCTCCATCTGCCCGGCACCTAACTCATGGATGAGGGTGTCGACATTCAACTCCATCTTTTCGCAGTAGTCGTACACGTCTTCGAACAGTGGGTCGAACTCGTTCACCGCGTCGATCGAATAGGCCTGGCGTGAGGTCTCGCTGCGCCCGCTGCGGCCCACGGGGGGTTTGAGCGGCACATCGGGGTCGGTGTTGCGCGCGACCAGGTAGAACTCGAGTTCGGGAGCGACCACCGGGTTCCAGCCTTCGGCGGCGTACAGGTCGCACACGCGGCGCAGCACCGAACGTGGCGCAAAGGGAATGAGCGTGCCGTGGCGGTCGTAGCAATCGTGGATGACCTGCGCCGTGGGGTCGGTGGCCCAGGGCACGATGCGCGCGGTGGTGGCGTCGGGGCGCAGGTGCATGTCGCGGTCAGTGGGCGCGATCACGTCGTAGTACGGGCCCTCGGCCGGGAACTCGCCCGTCACACCCATGCCCACGATGGCCTCGGGCAGCCGCATGCCGCGGTCTTCGGTGAACTTTTCGCGCGGCAGGATCTTGCCTCGGGCCACGCCGGTGAGGTCTGGCACCAGGCACTCGATTTCGGTGACGCGGTGCTGGTTGAACCACTGCTCCAGGTCGCTGAAGGTGAAGTCTTGGCGTTGAACCATGTGGCTCCCGGGTCAGGTGTTGGTCAGGTGTTGGACTGCGCTGCGTTGCCGCGGCGCTGTTGAAAGGCGCGGCAGGCGGCACCAAAGGCCTGCAAGAGTTTCATTGAAACCGCGTTACCCGCGGCCTGCCATTCCGGATGCCACTGCACACACAGGTTGAACCCGGGAGCACTTGGGAAGGAGCTGGCTTCGATCAACCCATCGGGCGCGCGCGCTTCCACGCGGGCACCTTCGGCCAGCCGGTTCACGGCCTGGGCGTGCACGGAATTGACGTCGAAGCTCACCGCGCCAAGCACCCGTTCCAGCACGCCGCCAGGCACCACGGCCACGCTGTGCGCCGGACCGTATTGCTCTTCGGCCGGTGCTTGGGGCGCCGCGCGGTGGTCGGCATGGCCAGGCAGTTCTTGCACGGCCTGGTGCAAGCTGCCACCCAAGGCCACATTCGTTTCTTGCGCGCCGCGGCAAATGGCGAACAAGGGAATGCCGCGTGCAAGTAGTTGCGGGATGAAGGGCAGGGTGAAGGCGTCGCGCTCGGTATCGAGCGGCAGGGTGGGGTCGTGCACGTCTTCACCGAAATGGCTGGGGTGGACGTTGGCCGCGGCGCCGGTGAGGAACACGCCGTCAGCCCGATCCAGCAATTCAGTCATCTCGGCTGGGTCGGCATTGGGCACCACAAGAGGCAGGCCACCGGCCAGGCGAACGGCATCGACATACTTCTTGCCGACGACGTGAAAAGCGTGCTGGCCGAGCATGCGGTTGCAGCCGGGCAGCAAGATCAAGGGCTTGGAGTGAGCGGGTGTGCGCATCGGCTTGGAGCGTTGGTTGGCGCGACTGCGAGGCAGTGCGCCCAGTGCGAAGTGTCGCACCACCGGCTCCAAGCTAGAGCTGGAAAAACGATCAAGGCCGCGTTCTACTGACCTTGATCATTGAGCAATTGACTCAGCAGCGAGGCTCGACGCGGCCGCAGGCCATCACCCAAAGGTGAGCCATGACTCAGTGTGATCACTTGTTCACCACGATGTCCTGCTGTGACACGTTGTTGAACTTGTCAGTGGCCATCACCGTCACGGTGTGCAGCCCGATGGCCACTTTGCGCAGGGTGAGGTTGGCGGAGTAGGGGGCAATCGTTGGTTGAGCGACCAACTTGCCGTCGAAGTAGAAAGCCACCGAAGCCACACCAGATGCGTCTGATGCCGTGGCACTCAACGTCAGGCTACGCCCGCCCAGCATTTGCCCGGGCTGCGGGCTGGTAACGGTGAGTGTGGGCGGGGTGGTGTCGGCTGCAACGACAACACCCAGCGCGCTGGCCGAGCCGCTCGAGCTGAGCGCATTGCCGCTGGCTTGCGCCATCAAACTGTAGCTGCCAGCTGCTGTTCCGGCGCTTGATGCAACCGCCCAGGTGCTTGCCGCAACAGCACCCGGGGCAATGGAAAGGCTGGGCGTCGCGAACTGGCCACCAAAGCCTGCGGGAAGCTGTTGTTGCAAGTCAAATGTCGACACCCCGCAGCCGATGCTGTCGCGGTTTGTCACCGTCACGGTGAACGGCAATGAGCTGCCCGCGGAATTCGACTGCGAAGCGGGTGAAATCACCAATGTCGGGGCGCCGCGAGTGCAATTGACCACACCAAAGACA
>JAYUHT010000467.1:0-9940 GCA_043766725.1 Burkholderiales bacterium
ACGGTCACAGTCCGGATGAAAGAGCAACGCGAGGTGTGGCGGCGTGCGCGCGCGAGCGAGAGCGCCGCCGCGCCGCTGCGCGCCCTGATTCAGTGCCACCCTTTCTTGCAAGGTGTTTCATGAATCAGTTGTCTACTCAAGTTCCCCTCAGCCCCGCGCCACGCATTGCGCTGGTGTGTTCGGCCTGGCACCGCGAGATCGTGGGCCGATTGCGTGAATCGCTGCTGCATGAGCTCCAGCGCTGCGGGCACCCGAGCCACGCGGTCGAATGCTTTGAGGTGCCCGGCGCCTTCGAGATCCCGCTGCATGCCCAGCGTCTGGCGCGCAGCGGGCGCTTTCAGGCCGTGGTGGCCGCCGGGCTGGTGGTCAACGGCGGCATCTATCGGCACGAGTTCGTGGCCGCCGCGGTGATTGATGGGCTGATGCGGGTGCAACTCGACAGCGACGTGCCGGTGTTCTCGGCCGTGCTCACACCGCGCGACTTTCACGAGCATGAAGACCACGCCGCATTCTTTGCCAAGCACTTCGTGAAGAAGGGGGTGGAGGTGGCGCAAGCCTGCTTGGGCACCTTGGCCAGCCTGCGCCAGCTTGAACAGGCCGGCGGGTGAAGCCAAGCAATGCACAGTTCAACCCGGGCTGAGGCCGCGCTGCCCACCCAGGTGTCAACTCCACGCCCTAAAGTGCCGAAGCCTGCCCACAGTGGTGGCAAGTTTCGGAGCAAGGATGGCCAAGTTAAGTGGGGTGACGAGCGGCATGGCCGCGCTGGCGCTGGCGCTGGGCGCCCAGGCCACCGTCGTGCGCGAACTCGACGAACCCGATGCGCTGCGCATCGCGGCCGCGCAACTGGTGCTGGAGTTCTTGACCACTGATGCTCCAGGCAACACCGACAAGCCGGGCGCCATCGCCAGCCCGACCCGCAGCGCGGTGGTGCCGCTGCCCAACGCGGCAGGGCCCAGCTTTGCCAGCCATGCCAGCGCTGACCCGGTGACGCATGCGATGGCTGGCGATGACGCCTGGCGCGTGCAACCCTCGCCCGGCGCTGGTCGGCCAGGCGCCGAAGTCTTGCAAGCCGAAGCTCCCTTGCCAGCCCACCCGCCAGGCGCTGACGCGGCGGCCGCGCTGCCCACCGGGGAGCCGGGCTCTTACGGCTTCATGGCCTTGGCAGTGGCCGCTTCGGCCATGCTGGCCGGCATCTTCGGCGCGGCGGGGGTGGCTGGCGTGGACCGGTTGCGGCGGCGCTGAAACGGCCTGGCGCCTAAAGCAGCGCCACCGCCTTGATCTGCACATAAAGCGCATCGCCCACTTGCAGCCGCAAGGCATCGCAACTCATGCGGGTGATGCGCGCCAACAGCACCTGCGCTAACACTGACGCCGGCAGCGCGTGCCCGCCCGCCGCGCAAAGCGCCAGGCGCAGCACGGCCACGCGGTGGTCACCGCTGATTTCCAACAGCCGCACCGGCAGCACGTTCAACACGCTACTGGCCACGGGCGCTTGGCGCGCCACGCTGACGTCGCGCGCCAACACGCGGGCGCGCACCGGCTCGCCCACGGCCGCCGTCGTGCCGCCCAGCCACAAGCGGCCCGGGGCCACGTCAACACAGGTCAGCCCGTAGGCGGGCGCGTGCTCGGCCACCCGGCCATGCAGCACCACGCCGGCGTCGTCACCTTGATTGGCGGGCAGGTCCAGGCGCTGCAACACGCTGTGCAGTGGCCCTTGTGCTTCGACGCGCCCATCGCGCAACAGCACCAGGTGGTCAGCCAGCCGGGCCACTTCGTCCATGGCGTGGGTGACGTAGATGATGGGCAGTTGCGCCTGGCGCTGCAGCAGCTCCAGGAAGGGCAGGATCTCGGCCTTGCGCGGCGCGTCCAGCGCGGCCAGTGGCTCGTCCAGCAACAACAGCCGCGGCGCGGTGGCCAGCGCGCGGCCAATGGCCACGCGCTGGCGCTCGCCGCCAGACAGCCCGCCCACCCGGCGCGCCAGCAACGGGCCCAGGCCGAGCAAGTCAAGCAAAGGCTCCAGCGGCTGTGCGCGTGCCGCAGCGCCGGCACGGCGGCGGCCATAGTCGACGTTGGCGCGCACATCGAGGTGGGCAAACAAGGCTGCGTCCTGGATCACGTAGCCCAACTCGCGCTGGTGCGGCGCGCGCCAGATGCCCTGGGCATCGTCTTGCCAGACTTCGCTGCCCAAGGCCACCCGGCCCGCCGCGCGATCCAGCCCGGCCAAGGCACGCAGCAGTGTGGTCTTGCCGCAGCCCGACGGGCCGAAGACGGCGCTGACGCCATGGGCCGGCAACGCCAGATCCAGTTCCAGCGCAAAGCCCGGGCGGCTCAAGCGCAACCGCGCCTCGATCACCGCTGCCCCGCCGCGGTGCGCGACCGGCGTTGCGCGGCGTACAGCGCGGCCAGGGTCAGCAGCGCGAAGATCACCAAGCCGGCGGCCAGCCGGTGGGCCGCCGTGGTGTCGCCGGCCTCAACGTGTTCGTACACCGCCACCGACAGCACCCGGGTGCTGCCCGGGATGTTGCCGCCGATCATCAACACCACACCGAACTCGCCCACGGTGTGGGCAAAGCCGAGCACGCCGGCGGTGAGCAAGCCGGGCCGGGCCAGCGGCAAGGCGACGCTGAAAAAGAGGTCGAGCGGGCCGGCACGCAGCGTGGCCGCGGCGTCGAAGGTGGCTTGCGGAATGGCCTCGAAGGCCTGTTGCAGCGGCTGCACCACGAAGGGCAGCGAATAGACGATGGAGGCCACCACCAGGCCGCCGAAGGTGAACGGCAGGCGTTGCAGGCCCAGCGCCGCCATGGCCTGGCCCACCGCGCCTTCAGGCCCGAGCAGGAGCAGCAGGTAAAAGCCGATCACGCTGGGCGGCAACACCAGCGGCATGGCCACCAGCGCCGCGGCCAGCGGTTTAACGGCCGACTGCGTGCGCGCCAGCCACCAGGCCAGTGGCGTGCCCAGCAGCAGCAACACCACGGTAACCACGCTGGCCAGTTCGGCCGTCAGGCGAATGGCGCTCCAGTCGGCAGCGGTCATGCTACAGCGGCCCGCTGGCTCATGGCATGTAACCGTGGGCGTGGATCACCGCGCGGGCCGGTGCGCTGGCCAGGTACTGCATGAACGCCTGGGCCGCGGCCGACCGTACGCCCGGCTTCAGCAACACGGCTTGCTGGCGGATGGGGGCATGCAGGGCTGCGGGCACCAACCACATCGAACCGTGCCCGGCACCGCCTTCTGGCCAGGCGGCTGGCTGTATCTGCGAATACGCCACGAAGCCGATTTCGGCATT
Organism: Burkholderiales bacterium; assembly: GCA_043766725.1. Taxonomy (GTDB): domain Bacteria; phylum Pseudomonadota; class Gammaproteobacteria; order Burkholderiales; family Burkholderiaceae_C; genus Rubrivivax. The sequence continues at coordinate 3,287 of JAYUHT010000467.1, forward strand.
GCCGCTGGCCACGTAGGCCAGTGCCTGGCCCACGCTCTCGGCCATGACGATGCGGCCCGCCCAGGCCTGTTCCAGGCCGCGCGCGCGCAGCACCTCCATGGCCGCCTGGCCATACGGCGCCAAGCGCGGGTTGGCGATGGCCAGGTGCTTGATGGCCGCGTTGGCGAGCACCGCCCCTTGCGCGTCCACCAGGCCCGGCTGAGCACTCCACAGGGCGAGCCGGCCATGGGCGTAGGTGAAGCGGCTGGCGGCCACGGCATGGCCGCTTTGCACCAGGTTCAGCGGCGCTTGTTCATCCGCCGCCAGCAGCACCTCGAAGGGCGCGCCGGCCACCACTTGCGCGTGCAGTCGCCCGGTCGGGCCCGCCGCGGCCTTCACCCTGTGGCCGCTGGCGGCCTCGAAGCCCCGCGCCAACTCGGCCAGCGTGGGGCTGAAGTTGCTGGCCACCGCCACCAAGACTTCTGCGCCGCTGGCCGGAACCGCCAGGACGCAAAGCAGCGCCGCGAAGACTAGAGCGCGCAACCCGCGTCCACGGCAAGCATCGGCTTGAGCGCCACCGGTTCGGGCACCCGGTAGCCGTAGCGCACCGCCGTGAGTTCGGCCAGGATGCTGACGGCGATTTCCGGCGGCGTGCGCGCGCCGTTCTTCAGCCCCACCGGGCCGTGCAGGCGGTCGAGCTGCGCAGGCGTGAGGCCGAAGTGTTCGGCCAGGCGTTCGCGCCGCTTGGCCTGGTTCACGCGCGAGCCGATGGCGCCGACGTAGGACGCCGGGCTGCGCAGGGCTTCCATTAAGGCCAGGTCATCGAGCTTGGGGTCGTGCGTCAGCGCAATGATCGCGGTGTGGCCGTCAGGCTTGAGCTCGTGCACCACATCGTCGGGCATGCCGCGCAGCAGCGTGGCGCCCGGCACCTCGAAGCCGGTGGCGTACTCCTCGCGCGGGTCGCACACCAGCACCTGGTAGCCCAGCGCGGCGGCCATCTGCGCCAGGTATTGCGTCATCTGGCCGGCACCGATCAACAGCAGGCGCCAGCTTGGGCCGTGGTGCGTGGTGAGCGTGGTGTCGGTGAGCTGCAATTCGTCGGCCGCCGGCGCCGGCTGCAAGTCGACCACGCCGCTGGCGAGCTGCAAGACGCGGCGCACGCGCTCGCCGCGCGCCAGGCGGGCCAGCAATTCATCGAGCTGCGTGCGCGGCAGCACGGGTTCGAGCACCAGCTCGATCAGGCCGCCGCAGGGCAGGCCGAAGCGGTGCGCGGCGTCGGCGTCGATGCCGTAGCGCACCACCTTGGGCACGCCGCTGGCGAGCACGCCTTCGCGCGCCTTGTCGATCAGGTCGTCTTCGATGCAGCCGCCCGAGACACTGCCGCTGACCAGGCCGTCATCGCGGATGGCCACGGTGGAGCCCGGCGGCCGGGGCGCCGAGCCCCAGGTGCGGGTGATGGTGCCCAGCACCACGCGGTGGCCCTGGGCCAGCCATTTGGCCACCTGGCCGAGCACTTGGAGGTCGATGTTGTCCATGGCGAAAAGACGCTTGCAACGGGAACGCGACGATACATCCGCCACGCCCGGCCGGCGGCGAGCGGGTGCGACAGACCTGCGGCGACGGGTGCGTTGAGAATGGATGCTGTCCAGCAAATCGATCACCACCATGCTCACCCTCACCTTCCCACGCCGCGCCTGGCTCGCCCTGGGCTGCGGCCTGCTCGTTGTGGCCAGCCTGCAGCCCGCCATGGCGCAAACGCCGTCCATCGTGATGGCGTCGACCACGTCGACCGAACAGTCCGGCCTGTTCGCGCACCTGTTGCCGGCGTTCAAGGCGGCCAGCGGCATCGATGTGCGGGTGGTGGCCCTGGGCACCGGCCAGGCGCTGGACATGGGCCGCCGCGGCGATGCCGACGTGCTGTTCGTGCACGACCAGGCAGCCGAAGAGAAGTTCGTGGCCGATGGCTTCAGCACCCGGCGCTGGCCGGTGATGTTCAACGACTTCGTGCTCATCGGCCCCAAGGCCGACCCGGCCGGCGTGAAGGGCCAGGACATCGTTGCCGCTTTGGCCAGGCTGGGCAGCAGCACGCAGCCGCTCATTTCGCGCGGTGACAAGAGCGGCACCCACGCCGCCGAGCTGCGCTATTGGCAGGCCGCCGGAGTGAATCTGGCCGTCGCAAAACCCGCTGGCTACAGGGAGTGTGGTTGCGGCATGGGCCCGTCCTTGAACATGGCGGCGTCGCTGAACGCGTATGTGCTGGCTGATCGCGGCACCTGGCTGGGGTTCAAGAACCGCGCCGATCTGGCGGTGCTGGTGCAGGGCGACCAGCGGCTGTTCAACCAGTACGGCGTGATGGCGGTGAACCCGGCGCGCCACCCGCACGTGCAGGCCGCCCTGGCGCTTCGTTTTGTGGATTGGCTGGTGTCAGCGCCGGGGCAGGCCGCGATTGCCGCCTACAAGGTGGGTGGCGAGCAGCTGTTCTTTCCCAACGCCCGGCCCTGAGCTTGCCCAGCGGCTTGGCCGGCGCCGGCTTCAGCAGCATGAACCAGGTGAAAGCGTTTCGCGGTTGCATTTCCTTGCAAAAAAGTTCGGCGCTTGGATCCGAGATCCGAGACCGGCTCAGGCGCGAGATTTGCGCGCAGCGGGCACGAAAGAACGGCCATCACAGCAATGCGCGGTGAGGTAGTTCAGCAGCGCGGACATGCGCTCGAACGCGGCACGATAGATGAGGTTGCGGCCATCTCGTTGCTGCGAAACCAGGCGCGCGTGCGCCAGCTCTTTCAGATGGAAAGACAGGGTGTTGGCAGGCACCACCAGTGCCTGGCACAAGGCGCCTGGCGTGAGGCCTTGCGGACCCGCTGCCACCAGCGTGCGGAACACGCGCAGGCGCAATGGCTGGGCCAGCGCGGCCAGACTTTGCACGACCTCTATCTCTTCCATATTTCCAGTATGTTTGAATTATTCCTTGGGAGCCACCCGGCTTTCCCCAATGCCCTGTTGCGCACAGGCGCGCAACATGGTGCTCCCTATGCCCGGAGACCACCCATGAAGTCACTCATCCTCTTGGCCACGGCGGCTGCCGCCCTGGCCCTGGCGCTGCCTGCCGCGCAGGCCCACACCACCGTGTACAGCACCACACTGTCCGGCGCGGCCGAGGCGCCACCGAATGCCTCGTTGGGCACGGGCACCACCACGGTCACGCTCAACCTCGATTTGATGACCATGCGCGTACAAGCCAGCTTCAGCGGCTTGACAGGCACCGTGACGGCCTCGCATATTCACTGCTGCACCGTGGTGCCTGGCACCAGCACGGCGGGCGTGGCCAGCATGACGCCGAGCTTCCTCGACTTCCCGCTTGGCGGCACCAGTGGCACCTATGACAAGACGTTCGACCTGACGCTGGCCAGCAGCTACAACCCGGCGTTCATCACGGCCAATGGCGGCACTGTGTCCACGGCGCTGAGCGCGCTTGATGCCGGCCTGGACTCCGGCCGCGCCTACATGAACATCCACAGCAGCTTTGCTGGCGGCGGCGAAATTCGTGGCTTCCTGGCTGCGCCGATTCCCGAACCCGGCACGTATGCCTTGATGGCCATCGGCCTGTTGGGGGTTGCCGCGGCCGCGCGCCGCCGCCGGGCCTGAGTCACTGACGCGTTTGAAACGTTAGCACGGCTGCCGCCCTCGAAGCGTCAGCCGGCTGACGTTCACTCCAACGAGATATTGGCCTTCTTGACCAACTGCTCGTAGACCTTGCCCTTGGCCTCGGCGTTGCGGCTGATCTCTTCGGGCGTCCAGCTGATCGGCTGGAAGGCAAAGGTGTCGAAACGCGCGCGCAGCTCGGGGTCGGTCAAGGCGGTGGCCACATCGGCGTTGATCTTGTTGCGCACGGCCGCGGGCAAGCCCTTGGGCGAGACCAGCACCACGAAGGCGTTGACCAGGAAGTCCTTCGACGCTCCAACCTCGGCCGCGATGGGCACCTCTGGCACTTGGCTCAACCGCTGCGGCGCGGCCACGGCGATGTAGCGCAGCTTGCCGGCCCGGTAGGGGCCTGAGCTTGATGGCAGCGTGCCCAAGCTCCAGGCCACATCGCCCGCGGCCACCGAGGTGAACAACTGGCTGGTTTCGCGATAGGGAATGTGCTGCATCTCGATGCCGGTTTGCATCGCCAGCAGCTCGGCACCCAGATGGCCCGGGCTGCCCACGGCCCATGAGCCGTAGGTGACCTTGCCGGGGTTGGCCTTGGCGGCGTTGACGATGTCGGTGATGGTCTTGAACGGCGAGTCCTTGGCCACCACCACCATGAAGGTCGTGTAGAACATTGACGCCACGGGCTCGAATTGCTTCACGGCATCGGCCCCGCGTTGCTTGTACAGGTGCGGCACCGCAGCCAGGTGGTCGCTGTCGAGTTGCAGCAGCGTGTAGCCATCGGGCGCGGCACGCTTGGCCGAGTCCATGGCGATGAAGCCGCCGCCACCCGGCTTGTTTTCCACCTGCACGCGCTGGTTCCAGGCCTTGCTCAATTTCTCGGCCAGGATGCGCAGCGTCGCATCGGGCCCGCTGCCGGCCGGGAAGGCCGTGATCACGTTGACGGGCTTGTTGGGGAAATCGGACTGAGCCTGGGCGGGCGCTGCAAATGCGCCCGCCAGGGTGGCGGCCGCAAGGGCCATGCCAAGAGTGGTTCTGCGGTTCATGGTGATGCTTTCTGTCAAGAGTGGAATGCTTAACGTTTCAAACAACTTCGACACTGATTTCACCCAACCCATCGATGCCGCCATGCAGCACCTGGCCACGCTGCACCTTGCCCACGCCTTCCGGCGTGCCGGTGTAGATCAGGTCGCCGGGTTGCAGGGTGAAGTACATGCTGAGGTTGGCGATGACCTCGGGCACCGACCAGATCAGCATGTTGATGTCGCTGCGCTGCTTGTCGCCGCCATCCACCTGCAGCCAGATCGCGCCTTGAGTGGGGTGGCCGATGTTGGAAGCAGCGTGGATCAAGCCGATCGGCGCCGACTCGTCGAACGCCTTGCCCAGCTCCCACGGCCGGCCCTTGTCGCGCAGCTTGAATTGCAGGTCCCGCCGCGTCATGTCCAGGCCCACGGCATAGCCGTAGACGTGCTCATTCGCCTGGTCAACCGAAACGTTAGCACCGGCCTTGCCGATGGCCACCACGAGTTCGATTTCGTGCTGGTAATTTTCGCTGGCCGGCGGGTAGGCCATGCTCACGGTCTGCCCGGGCGGGGCCAGCACGATGGCGTTGTCGGGCTTGCAGAAGAAAAAGGGCGGCTCGCGGTCGGGGTCGAACCCCATCTCGCGCGCATGCGCGGCGTAGTTGCGGCCCACGCAATAGATGCGGCGCACCGGGTAGTGGCTGCTCGTGCCGGTCACCGGCACGGCGACCTGGGCTTCGGGTTCAAAGACGAAATTCATGGTGAGTCCAACCGGTTGCGCGAGGCGCGGATTTTGACAGCGCCCACAAAGCAAATGGGCCGAAGGTTTCCCCTCGGCCCGTGGCCCTCAAGTCAAAGAGGTGATCACGCCTTAGAGACGTTCTCCGCAGTAAACGGCATGCGCCGTACGCGCTTGCCGCTGGCCGCAAACATGGCATTCGCTACCGCGGGCCCGATCAAGGCCGTGGCGGGCTCGCCGATGCCGCCGGGCTTTTCCTTGCTCGGCACCAGGGTGATGTCGATTGCCGGCGCCTCGTTCATGCGCAAGATGCGGAACTGGTGGAAGTTGGTCTGCTGCACGCGGCCCTTGTCGAGCGTGATCTCGCCGAACAGCGCCGCACCCAGGCCGAAGATGATGCTCGACTGGATTTGCGCCTCCACCGTGTCGGGGTTGACCATCTGGCCCAGGTCGGCCACCACGGTCACCTTGTGCACCACGGGCACGCCGCCGCTCATCGACACTTCGGCCACCTGCGCCATGTAGGTGTCATAGCCTTCCATCAGCGCCACACCGCGGAAGCGCCCGGCCGCTGCCGGCGTGCCCCAGCCCGACTTGGCCGCGGCCATCTTCAGCACGTTGGCAAAGCGCGAGTCGGCGGGCAGCAGCGACAGCCGGTACGCCACCGGGTCTTGCTTGGCCGCAGCCGCCAGCTCGTCGATGAAGCTTTCGTTGGCGAAGGCGTTCATGTTGTGGCTGACCGCGCGCCAATAGCCCACGCGCACGCCGACGTCGGATTTCACCGTGTCGTGCCGGCTCGCGGCCACGGCATAAGGTGCCACGGCAGCTTCCATCATCAAGCCATCGGGTGCCTCGGGCGGGATGCCGAAGACGCGGCTGGTGATGGACTGCGAGGCCACGCGCCAGGTGTGCGCGGTGGGTTTGCCATCCGCCCCCACCGCAGCGGCTAGCGCGTGCACGGCCATGGGGCGGTAGAAGTCGTGTGTCATGTCGTCTTCACGGCTCCAGATCAGCTTGACCGGGCGTTTCACCGCCTGGCTGATTTGCGCGGCCTGGATGATGAAGTCGATGTCGATGCGCCGGCCAAAGCCGCCGCCTAGGAACGTGCTTTCAACGGCCACGTTGTTGGCGTCGATGCCCAGCAGCTTGGCCACCGCGGTTTGGGCGGCGTCGGGCCATTGCGTGGGGCCCACCAGCAAGCACTTGCCGCCGCTGACGTCAGCGGTGAAGTTCATCGGCTCCAGCGGCGAATGGCTGACCATCTGCGTG
>JAYUHT010000468.1:0-3756 GCA_043766725.1 Burkholderiales bacterium
GGTGCTCCACCCGGCGCAAGAAGGTGTAGGCCTGGGCCAACAGCGCAGCGGTGGCCGCGGTCATCAAACCATGGGCGACCAGCTTTTGCAGGCTCTTCAATGTGGAGCGGGTGCGGATTTCTGGGAACTGCCCGCCGCGCGCCACCAGCAGCAATTGAACGATGAACTCGATCTCGCGGATGCCCCCGCGCGACAGCTTCACGTCGTTGGCGCGCTCGGGCCGCCCGGCGGCGCGGCGCTGCGCTTCTTCGCGGATCAGGCGATGAAAGCGGCGCAGGCCTTCGAACACACCGTAATCGAGGTAGCGCCGGTAGACGAAGGCGTTGACCAACGCGCGCAGCGCCAGCGGCCGGCCCGCGGCGATGCTGGCGCGCGGCGCCACCACGCGGCTCTTCAGCCAGGCGAAACGCTCCCACTCGCGGCCCTGCACCAGAAAGTATTCCTCCAGCATGGGCAGGCTCACCACCGGCGGGCCCGATTTGCCGTTCGGCCGCAAGGCCAAATCCACCCGAAAGACGATGCCGTCGTCGGTGCTCTCGCCGATCAGTGCATACAGGCGCTTGGCCACAAACGCGAAGTACTCGTGGGCGCTGACGCTGGCGGACGCCGCGCCCGGCGTCTGACCTTCGTCTTCGTAGACGTAGACCAGGTCGATGTCTGACGAGACGTTCAGCTCGCGCGCGCCGAGCTTGCCCATGCCGACGACCCAGAAGTCGATGTCCTGGCCGCCCGCCGTGCGCGGCGCGCCGTAACGCGCATCGGCATCGCTGCGTGCCTGCGCCAGGGCGAGTTCAAGCGCGGCTTCGGCCAGCGCCGTCATCGTGCCCGTCACGTCATGCAGCGGCGCGGCTTGTTCCACATCCAGGCAGGCCAGGCGTTCAAGCACCAAATGCCGCGCCACGCGCAAGGCGCCCGGTAGATCGCGGCCCAGGGTTTGCAGCCGCGCCACCAGCGCACAGATGCCGGCAGCCTGCGGCAAGCCGGCGGGCAGCCAGGGCAATTCGGTGCCATAACGCCGCCGCACTCGCTGCACGAAACGGCTGTGCTGCGCGCTGAAATTCGTGCCGGCCGGGGCGTCGTCAGCCGAACCCGGTGTTGCGTTGGGCAAGGCCGCGGCGTCAGACATACGCTGTGCTAGGCTGACCAACGCTGCGCAATGTCCTCACCCCTCGCTCCTGCATCCACCGTGAAGCCGCGCCATCACTGGGCGGGATTGCGCCTGCTGTGGCGCATATCCCTGTGGGCCGTGTTGGGCGCCTGGAGCTTGCTGCTGCTGGCGTTGCTGACCCTGCATTGGTTCATTCTGCCGCACATCGACGATTGGCGTGAGCAGGTGCAGGCGCACGCCAGCCGCACGCTGGGCGTGCCGGTGCGCATTGGCCAGATCAGCGTTCAGTCCAGCAGTTGGGTGCCCGCGCTGACGCTGCGCAACGTGCGCTTGCTCGACGCCGAAGGCCGCGACGCCCTGGTGCTGGGCCACGTGGTCACGGCGCTGTCGCTCAAGTCCGTGCTGGCGCTGGAGCCGCGCTTTGCGCAGTTGCACATAGAAGGCGCCGAGCTGGACGTGCGGCGCGACGCGACCGGTCGCTTGTACGTGGGTGGCTTGGACATGAGCCGGCCCGGCGCAAGCGCCAACAGCAGCGTGTTGGACTGGTTTTTCGAGCAGGACGAGTTCGTCATCCGCGGTGGCAGCGTGCGCTGGCGCGATGAGCAGCGCGGCGCGCCGCCGCTGCAATTGCGTGCAGTGGATCTGGTGCTGCGCAATTCATTTCGCAAGCACGAGTTGCGGCTCGACGCCACGCCGCCGCCGCAATGGGGCGAGCGCTTCAGCCTGCGCGGCCAGTTCAGCCAGCCGATGCTGGCGCGCAGCGCTGACTTCAAGCGCTGGAGTGGCAGCCTGTACGTTGAGCTGCCGCGCGCCGACGTGGCCGAGCTGCGCCGCCATGTCGAGCTGCCGTTCGAACTGCGCGAGGGCGATGGTGCCGTGCGCGCCTGGGTCGAGCTGGTGCAAGGCCTGCCGCGCGAAGTGGCGCTGGACGTGGCGCTGCGCGCGGTGACGTTGCGCCTGGCGCGCAATCTCGAACCCCTGGCCTTTGCGCACGTGCAAGGCCGTATCGAGATCAAGCGCGACTTGCAAGGTGTGAGCATGAGCGCGCGCCGCTTCGGTTTCACCACGGGTGACGGCCTGGTCTGGCCGGCCGGGCAACTGCAAGCCAGTTGGAAGCAAAAGCAGGACCTCGGCAGCATGGATCCCAACGTGCACCCGCTCACCAGCGGCAGCTTCAGCGCCGACCGGCTCGACCTGGCCGTGATGGCCCGTACCGCGGCCAAGCTGCCGTTGGGCGATGCCCTGCGCCGCCTGCTCGGCGCCTTGGCGCCACAGGGCGTGGTGCAGGCGCTGGCGCTGAGTTGGCAGGGGCCGCTTGACGCGCCGCAGACCTACCAGGTGCGCTCGCGCTTGAGCGGCGTGAGCGTGGCCGCGGCCAAGGCCGATGCGCCGGCCGCGCCAGGCCAGGCGCCGCCGGTGGGGCGGCCGGGCTTTCGCAATGCCGACATCGACCTCAGCGCCAACGAACGCGGCGGCGAGGCGCGCCTGGCCATGGCCGATGGCGCCTTGATCTTCCCCGGGGTGCTCGAAGCGCCGGTGCTGCCGCTGCAGCGTCTGGCCGCGCAACTGAACTGGCGCATCGTGGCCGCGGCCGACCCGGCCTCGCCGCCGGCCATCGAGCTGAAAGTGCAGGACGCGCGGTTTGCCAATGCCGACGCGCAAGGCGAGATCACGGCCACCTGGCGCACCGGGCCGGGTAGCGGATTTGCCAAGGGCGGGCGCTTGCCTGGCCAGCTCGACCTGAGCGCACGCCTGACCCAAGGCAATGCCACCCGCGTGGCGCATTACCTGCCGTTGGGCATACCGGCGCCGGTGCGCGACTACGTGCGCCGCGCAGTGTTGGGCGGCACGGTGGCCAGCGCCGATGTCAAGGTGCGCGGTGACTTGTGGGAGTTCCCGTTCCACAAGGCCAGTGACGGCGACTTCAAGATCACCGCCCAGGCGCAGGATGTGAGCTTCGCGTATCTGCCCAGCGAAACGGGTTGGACATCGCCCTGGCCGGCACTGAGCCGGGTCAGCGGTGAGATCGAGATCGACCACCTGACCCTGCAACTGCGCGGCGTGCAAGCGCGCTTGGGCGGCGTCGATTTCAAAGACGTGCAAGGCGGCATTGCCAACCTGGCGCAGCAGCCCACACTCAAGCTTGAAGGCCAGGGGCACGGCCCGGCGAGCGACATCCTGCGCTTCATTGATGTCACACCCGTCGGCGGCTGGCTGGGCCAGGCACTCAAGCCCATGGTGGTGAACGGCGCAGCCGATCTGCGCCTGGCCTTGAACGTGCCGCTGGCCGACCCGGGCCACACGGGCGTGCGCGGCAGCGTCACCCTGGCCGGCAACGACGTGCGCTGGCGCCCTGACCTGCCCCTGCTGGCGCAGGCCCGCGGCCGCGTCGACTTCAGCGAACGCGGCTTTGCCATCGTGGGCGGGCATGCGCGCGCCATGGGTGGTGAGCTGGCCCTGGAAGGCGCCAGCCAGGCTGACGGCAGCCTGCGCTTCAGCGCCCAGGGCCAGGCCAGCGCGGAAGGCCTGCGCCGCAGCGCCGAGTTGCCCGACCTGGCACGCGCCGCCGCCGTGCTGCGCGGCACGGCGGCCTACCGGCTCAACCTGGGCGTGGTGAAAGGGCTGGCGGACATCACCGTCACCAGCAA